>NZ_JBFRRH010000004.1:0-107564 GCF_041472995.1 Vibrio sp. 10N.261.46.A3
TATATTTGATCAACTGTCGATGAAATCAATGAACTCGTCAATGAACACATCGTATTGGTCAAAATCAGCAATCGAAGTCTTGCAGCTTACTTCAAAACCCAGAATCGCGAATTCACCTAGGTATAGCTTTTTGCGTAGGCGGCGATTTTTGTTTTCGATTTTATCTAATTTCATAACTGTCTCTCTTTTCGTTTGATAAAGCATTTATACACAGTTCTACCCTAATCCCCAAGAGTTTTGTATTGCACGAGAGTGTTAATGGCAAAATTCGTGCTACAGAAACAAAATCTTAATCAAATCTATAAAAATCTGTCACTTAACTGCTTCACGATTAGTCACACATTGACCAAACTTATTAACTCATTAGTTAGTAACTGGGTTAGTCATGAATAACGAATAATAAAATCAGCCAATAGGAAGCAGTCGAGATGAGCAAGGAAACATTTGATAGCACTCGTTTTAACAAGAGCAAAAACAAACCCTTCGAAGAAGTTTTAGATGCGAACCTTTCAAGAAGAAATGTTCTCAAAGGCGGTCTAGGCATCAGTGCAATGACCGCATTTGGCGCTTTTGGTTTAGCAGGCCACAGCACAGCGCACGCGGCGACAGCATCATCTGGCGCACCGCAAAAAAGCACTGCTACACTTGCATTCGAATCGGTTAAAGGCTCATTGACAGACAGTGTCGTTGTGCCAAAAGGCTATACAGCACAAGTATTGGTTCCTTGGGGTACTCCACTAAACAAGCAAGGCAAGGCTTGGTTAAAAGACGGCACCAACAATGCACAAGATCAAGCAAACTCACTGGGCATGCACCACGACGGCATGCACTTCTTCCCGCTTAATGGCAGCAGCAACGACGGCTTATTGGTAATCAACCACGAATACATCGACCAAAAAGCACTGCACGCTAATGGTCCTACATACGATGAAGGCAACCGCCCTAGCCTTGATGAAGTACGTAAAGAGATCAACGCACACGGCGTCAGTGTGGTTCGTGTGAAACTTGAAGGCAACCAATGGGTGATGGTCGATAACGATCCACTTAACCGCCGCTACACGGGCGCGACCGTAATGGATCTGTCTGGTCCTGTTGCTCACAGTGAATTTACCAAAACCAAGTTCTCACAAGACGGCAGCCAAGCTCGTGGCACGTTGAACAACTGTGGTAATGGCTACACACCATGGGGCACTTACCTAACGTGTGAAGAAAACTGGCCGGGTTATTTCGTTAACAAAGGCGAGACAACACCAGCGCAAGAACGTATTGGTATCGCTACCGACAAAACACGTTACGGTTGGGACACGCTTTCAGGTAACAAACAAGAACGCTTAGACGAATTTGCTCGCTTTGACGTAACACCAACAGGTGAGTCAGCAATGGACGATTACCGTAACGAAGCACATGGTCACGGCTACATTGTTGAAATCGACCCATACACAGCAAACTCTCGCGCTAAGAAACGTTCTGCACTGGGTTGTTTCCGTCACGAAGGCTGTACGTTTGGTAAGTTGACCGAAGGAGAGCCGATTGTATTCTACTCTGGTCACGATTCACGCTTTGAATACCTATACAAATTCGTTTCTGAAGAGAAATGGGACCCGCGTGACGCAGAGCCGAGTAATCGCCTAAGCGCGGGTGACAAGTACATGGACAAAGGCACACTGTATGTGGCTAAGTTCAACGATGATGGTTCAGGTACATGGCTACCACTAACGTTGAGCAGCAAGACTACAAACGGCGGTAAGCTAGGTGATTCATTTGACTCTCAAGCAGCGCTTATCATTAATACCGCAGGTGCAGCCGACCTTGTTGGTGCAACGCCAATGGATCGCCCTGAATGGTGCTCTGTTGACCCAATGACAGGTACGGCTTACCTGACGCTGACTAACAACAACAAGCGTAAAGAAGCGAACTCTGCGAACCCTCGCGTAGACAACAAGTTCGGTCATGTTATCCGTTGGGATGAAGGCAAAACGGCAGGCGAGTTCGATTGGGATATCTTCGTATTTGGCTCTCCAGCAGTGGAAGACAAGTCTATTAACCGCTCAGGCCTAACAGACATGAACCAATTCGCGAGCCCTGACGGCTTAGCGTTTGATGCTCGTGGCATCTTGTGGATTCAGACAGATAATGGCGCAGATGAAGTAACTGGCTACACCAATGACCAAATGCTGGCAGTGGTTCCATCTCAGCTAACGGATGACAACGGCAACAGCGCGGTGATTGATGCAAACAATCAAGCACAGCTTAAGCGCTTTTTTGTGGGTCCAAACGGATGTGAAGTAACTGGCTTTACCATCAGCCCAGATTTCAAATCACTGTTTGTGAACATTCAACACCCAGCAAACTGGCCATCGTCTGAAGATGCAACAGCACAAACTCAAGGCAATGTCCGCCCAAGAGCATCTACGGTTGTGATTCGTCGTGAAGACGGCGGTGAAATCGCGGTTTAAATATACAACGCAGGCTAAGCTCAGAAACATCTCTGTTATCTATTTTCTGTTCGCTAGCTAAGTAAAATCAAAAAGAGCGATAAGGCCAAATGCCCTATCGCTCTTTTATATTCTATGCATTCTTCGGTTTAAGTAAGAATCCGAATTTTCAAAACTCACCGTAATCCTAAATAGTCATCATCCCAAGTACACGTCATCCTCGAGAAGGAGGAACGACGTCTCTGCTCGTTGTAAGCTAACCAGAATTAACTCACAAACAACCAAACACCAACGCCCATCATCAACGTACCTGCAATACGGTTCATCAACTTAACGTTATCGGCTTTGCCCAGCATATGCTTTAAGCTCTTTCCGCCTGTCGCGTATAAAGTCATGCAAACAAACTCAGAGACAAGAATGATCGACACGAGAATGAATAACTGCGGTGCTAAGTCTTTATTGCTGTTAATAAAGGGAGGCAGTAGAGAAATCATAAACGCCCAGCCTTTCGGATTCGCGATAGCTGTCACGAAGCCTTGAACCACCAAGTCCCAATCATTGCTGACTTTTGTTGTTTGGTTGTCAGTACTGATCGCCAGTTTGCCTCTCGAACGCCACATCTGAACGCCCAAATAGAACAAATACCCTGCGCCCACAAACTTAAAGCCTGTAAATAGCCATGGGTAATTCAACATGATAGAAGCGATACCCAATACCGCGGCAATAGAAACCACAGCGACACCAGCCAATTCACCGATCATCATCCATAATGTACGCTTGTATCCAACACTCATTCCTAGCGTCAACGCCAAAGTCATACACATACCGGGCGTGATTGACACGAAGAAAAACGTGGGAATAAAAGCCCAAAGTAGTGCGCTATCCATATTATTACCTTATCGACTTATTTTTATTTAATAGTTCTTGTTTCTTGATCGGGCTTGAAATGAAGCGAGGTGGAAACGAAGCAGTAATGACAATAAACAATATTGCGATCAATACAAACAAAAAGAGCCACAAAACAGTGGCTCTTTTCAATCACCAACCGTAATTACTTACGACGGTTTTTAATTCGCTTCATCATAGTCAAACGACGTTCAGCGCTTGCTTGATCTTGTGGCTCTTCGTTCGCGTTGTTCTTACGACCTTGGCGGTTTTTGTAAGCCGATTTAGTGTTCAGCTTCTCAATGTAAGCATCACGTTTCTTCGGTTCATAACCCGGTTGTTCAACACGGCGAATACGTTGTTGAATCAGTTTTTCAACTTGAACAACAGTCAGCTCTTCTTCGCGGTTAACGAAAGAGATTGCGTGACCTTGTTTACCAGCACGACCTGTACGGCCAATACGGTGAACGTAATCTTCCGCTAAGAAAGGCATGTCGTAGTTAATTACGTGTGGTAAGTCTTCGATATCAAGACCACGAGCCGCAACGTCGGTTGCTACCATCACACGTGCTCTGCCTTCTTTGAAGTCATCCAACGCACGACGACGCGCGCTTTGCGCTTTATCACCGTGACAAAGTACCGCTTTAATACCGTCAAGCTTGAGCTCTTTAACCACATCGTTCGCTGTTTCTTTGTAGTTCACGAACACAAGCACTTGGCGCCAGTTTTTACGGCCGATAAGCTCAGAAAGCAGTTCAGTTTTACGTTCTTGATCCACTGGATAAACCACGTGACCAACAGTAGCAGCCGTAGAGTTTTCGCGCTCAACACTAATACGTTTAGGTTTACGTAGAATATCAACAGACAGTTGGTTTAACTGAGTAGAAGTCGTTGCAGAGAACATCATGATTTGCGGTGATGTTTCTACATCCAACATGATCTTACGAACGGCATTGATAAAGCCCATATCAAGGATACGGTCAGCTTCATCAAATACTAGAAATTCTAGGTTTGCGATAGACACGTTACCCGCTTCTAAGTGCTCTTCTAAACGGCCAGGAGTTGCAACCAAAATATCCACACCCAGTTCTAGTTGACGAACTTGTGAAGACATCTTGTTACCACCGTAAACCGCAGAAACGCTTAGATCCGTGTATTTAACGTAGTCTTTAATGTTTTGAGCGATCTGCGCAGCTAGCTCTCGAGTTGGAGCAAGAATAAGGCCGCGAGCCGTTCCTCTAGACGCTTTTTTACCGCTGTTCAAAAGGTGTTGGATAACAGGCAATGAAAATGCCGCTGTTTTACCCGTACCGGTTTGAGCAGTAGCAAAAATATCATGGCCTTTACGAGCCATTGGAATCGCTTTTTGTTGAATTGGAGTGAGTTTTTCATAACCACACTCAGTCAACGCTTTGACTAATTCAGGAGCAAAACCTTGAGAGGAAAATGACATTGTTACGGGTTCCTTAAGCAGACAGCCTACATTCTTATTTCAGCCGAGCACTATAAAGTAATTAGAGTGATTTATCTCACATTTATCGTGATATAACGCAAACTTTCTCATTTAATCTGGTGTTTATCCCGCCTTCAACGAGGTAAACACCAAGATCCTTGGTTCAAACAGCAAAAACTGGGCTATTTGATGCCACACAGCTTGAGTAAAATCTGCTCGAGCTCGCCCCATGGCATAAGCTGCGAGTCGATCACTTCCAATCGAGATTCAAAACCATCAAGCGTAATTTCGTTCACAGACACGACTTGATTCGCCACATTGAATGCGTAGCAACCTTGATCGGTGTTCACGACGGCTTTTACACGTTCAGCCGTTAGATCCGACAACATAGAGAATAGCGCATCGAAGTCGAACTTATGCTCTGCGCCAAATAGCCAACCACAACTAAAGTAGCCCTGCCCTTTATTCTCTTTACGGATGAAAGCTTCACCAGGAGGAAGTTGGAATTGAGGCTCTTGTTCAGCATGATCGTGATGATGGGCTTCAATATGAGAGGAAGCACTGCCGTATACTCTTTCAATGTCCAACACTTCCAATGGCACTTCGCCATCGTGAATTAGCTTATGGAAGACTTTTGCCGGCGATTGATCCGTCACCCAATCATTAAACACATCGATGTCTTCAGAATGAACAAGGTCAACCTTAGTACCAAGAATCACATCAGCACTGTCTAGTTGATCATTAAAATTCTGATTCGAGGTGTACTTTTCATTAGATAGATTTCGTGGGTCAACCAAACCAAGCGTCGCTTTTAAATCAACATAAGGCTTGTACTGATCTGAAGTCAGTGTCGCAATCACTTGTTTAGGGTGACCAAGCCCTGTCGGCTCAATCAATAAACGGTCTGGTTTTTGGCGAAGTAAGGCATTAATACCTACCGACATAGGCACGCCCGCAGTACAGCACATGCAGCCACCCGGCACTTCTTTAATCAAAGCGCCTTGATCTGTCATCAATGCACCGTCAATGCCGATTTCCCCGAACTCATTAACCAGAACAGCCCAGTTTTCATTCTCAGGTTTATTTTTTAGCAGGTTCAAGATGGCTGTCGTTTTACCAACACCCAAGAAACCCGTAATGATGTTTGTAGGAACTTTTTTAGTCATATCAGTTCTCCTTTTTAAGGGAGTATATACTCAATCACCAAAAAGTTGACCCCAATCGATTGTTTACACTGAGATTCGTTAATAGAGGTTGGCGCGAAAATAATCAGAAGAGATAAAGCAGTAGAAGCGGAATGTGGAAATGGGATGCTCCAGACGAACTAAAGGCGTACTTACTCAGTACGCCTCCCCCTCGTTACTCAATCGTGAGTTCGCGAATCAGGAAGCCTTAAATATCGACCTGAACATTTAACGAGGAACTAAAACTTTGTTTCTGAATCCATCCAAATTGTGTGTAAAACCTCACTTCTCCTTGCGGTTCGTTATGTTGCTTTACGATTTAACTATGGTTCATTTTTGGGGATATTCAAGCTGCCGCCAGAGAATCGATCAAAATTGTGACGGTGATTCCACTATTGGCCATAGATTCCATTTATGTAACACGTACATTCCATAAATGAAATTCAACTTTTCATCTTTGTTGCTATAGGATATGCAGAGGAAGCGTATAATTTAATGCAACCCCGCCTTAACTCATTCAGGAAACTTATCTCTATGACCAGAAGAGAGAAAATTAAGCAGTCCTTACTAGCAAAAATGCCAAGGGATGCTATTAATCAATTTCTCTCAAGAGATAAGACCCCAGCTTCGGTTCTCTTCCTTTCTTGTATTGTGGGTGTACTTGCAGGTGTAGTGGGTACCTATTTCGAAGTTGCGGTTCATTTCATCACAGAAACCCGCACCGATTGGCTAAAAGATGAGATCGGTAGCCATTTACCACTTTGGCTTGCTGCTTTCCTTATTAGTGCGGCATTCGCCTTTATTGGTTATTTCCTTGTTCACCGATTTGCTCCAGAAGCTGCCGGTTCAGGTATCCCTGAAATCGAAGGTGCAATGGACGGCATGCGCCCTGTTCGATGGTGGAGAGTATTACCCGTAAAATTCTTTGGCGGCATGGGCGCGTTAGGCTCTGGTATGGTTTTAGGCCGCGAAGGGCCAACCGTTCAAATGGGCGGCAGTATCGGTCGTATGGTCACAGATATCTTTCGAGTTAAAGATGATGACACTCGCCACTCACTGTTGGCTTCAGGTGCTGCTGGTGGCTTAGCCGCCGCATTCAACGCTCCGCTAGCTGGCATCATGTTTGTGGTTGAGGAGATGAGACCACAATTTCGCTACTCACTCATATCAATCAAAGCCGTCATCATCTCAGCGGTTTCAGCCAACATTGTGTTTCGTTCTATCAATGGCCAATCTGCCGTTATCACAATGCCTCAATACCAGCCACCTGAACTCGACGCACTTTGGTTGTTCTTGTTGTTAGGTGTGTTGTTCGGCCTGTTCGGCGTAATTTTCAATAAGCTGATTACGCTTTCCCAAGATCTGTTTGTGGCGATACACAAGAATGACCGTAAACGCTACTTGATGACAGGTACCCTACTTGGCGGTTGCTTTGGCTTGTTGCTGCTCTATATACCTGAATTAACTGGTGGTGGTATTGGTATCATCCCTAACATCACTAATGGCAGCTACAGCGCCAATGTGTTGTTGTTGATTTTCTTAGGCCGAGTCCTCACTACCCTGCTTTGTTTTGGCTCTGGTGCGCCAGGCGGCATCTTTGCACCAATGCTTGCGCTAGGAACACTCTTTGGTTATGCGTTCGGGCTTATCGCAGCGGCATTCTTTCCTGAACTGAATATTGAACCGGGTATGTTTGCCATTGCTGGCATGGGAGCCTTATTTGCAGCCACTGTTCGAGCGCCTATCACTGGCATACTGTTGGTTATTGAAATGACCAATAACTACTACCTGATCCTGCCGTTAATCATCACCTGCTTAGGTGCGGTAATCATTGCTCAAATGTTAGGTGGGCAGCCAATTTACAGTCAACTACTTAACCGTACGCTGAAAAACGAGAAACTAAGACAACAAGATCTCCCTCAACAAGAGGAAGTGCGTTAATTACAAATGACTCATGAAACAAAAGCACACATTCAACGTGCTTAATCTCCCGATTCTGTATCAAAATCAAAAAAGCAAACGTTAAACTTGGTATCATCCACTCAAAATTAGTTGAGTGCCCTCAACATCTATTGAAGGGTGACCTACACGCTCTAACTAAAGCAAATAGTCCAATATTCTGTAATTAACTAAGTCGGAGCAAGTCGTTGAACTGGAGAAGATTAACCCAAGTAAAAAATGTACCGCCATCTCAGGCATCTTTAGCACTTGGCGTTATTGGGTTAGGACAAGCTTGGGCGTTATATATCCCGGGCATTGGTGAGATCATTCGTCCCTACCTCGCTTCATTCGGCGCACTATTATTGCTGCCTGTTTTACTGCGCTATTTAACGAGCTTTAATACCTTCCTTAATGACATTCGCCACCCGTTAAGTGGAAGCTTGATGGCACCAATGAGCATGGCTTTACTGATTCTGTGCGACTATTTAGCCGAGATATCGCCTGCCATAGCTTACCCAGTTTGGTTCTGCGCGTTATTGCTGCACTTTACCATGATGGTGTTGTTCTTCAGTTTTCAGATCATCAACTTCAAAATGTCGAACATTGTACCGAGTTGGTTTCTGTATCCGGTCGGTTTGATCAGCAGTTCCTTAGCAGGCACACAGTTCGGGCACACCGTATTTTCAGAAACACTTGCGGTCACTTGTATTGGTATCTATTTCCTTATGTTGCCAGTGGTGTTGTACCGCTTGGTGTTCGAAGGCAATCTTCCTCGCCGAGCAAGACCAACACTCGCTATCATGGCGGCTCCGGTTAACTTATCTTTAGCCGCTTACTTGGTTAACTTCGACAACCCAGACCCGATTCTAACAGGTGCATTGGCGGGCATTGCCATCACCATGACACTATTGATTTACTTGTGTTACATCCGCCTAATGCGTCTGAAATTCCAACCTTCAATTGCTGCCGTCACCTTCCCATCCGTGATCAGCGCGATTGCCATGCATCGTCTAACCACATTTTTCGGCACGGAATACCCACAATGGTACTGGCTGCACAAGTTCGGTTTCTTCGAGCTAACCATCGCCACCATTCTAGTGATTTGGGTAGCAGGCGGTTACGTGAAAATGTACTGGCCTGAGTTTTTTGATTCCGATTACATGTCTAAGAAGGTTAAACGTTCTTAGATAAAAGCTAAAAGATCCTAGCTTCAACCATCATACTCTGCAGTAGGTGATGATGTTAGACAGAGCAAACCAAAAAAGGCCTCACAATGTGAGGCCTTTTGAATAGGCAAGGTATTAATAGTTCAGGCGAGTGTTACTAGAACTCTCGAGACCTATTAGAAGTTAGCGTGAGGGCCGAATACTTCGTAGTGTACGCGTGAACGGTCAACTTTAAGTGCGTCTAGTTGTTCCACGATGTTCTTCATGAAACCAACAGGACCACAGATGTAGAAATCGCTCTCTTCAAAGCCTTTAGTATCAGAGATAGACGCTAGATCCATTTGGCCTTGATGCGTGTTTTCACATGCAGATTCGTCTTTGTTCATGTACCACGTTTTCGCTTCCCAACCTTTGTCGGCAACAATATCTTTAACACGAGTCGTGAAAGAGTGTTGGCCTACGTTCTCACAAGCGTGAAGGTAAAGTACTGGCTCGTTTTTATCTTCCGTGTTTAGGAACTCAAGCATAGACTGCATTGGCGTTACACCAACACCTGCAGAGATAAGCGTTACTGGCTTGCTGCGCTCTTGATACATGAAGTCACCTGCTGGTGCGTATAGGCTAACTTCATCACCAATAGCAACCGTATCGTGTAGGTGGTTAGATACAACGCCTTGTGTCTCTTGGCCTTGTCCTTCACGTTTAACAGAGATGCGGTATTGCTTGCCGTTTGGCTTATCAGACAGTGAGTATTGACGAATCTCGCTGTATTGCGAGCCTTCCGGTTTCACTTCGATACCGATGTATTGACCTGGTGTGTAATCCAGAACTTCACCGCCGTCTTTTGGCTGAAGGATAAAGCTAGTTACTAGCGCTGACTCTTCGATCTTGTCTGCAATCACAAAAGCACGTGCCGCTTCCCAACCACCAACAGCTTGCTTACGCTGTAGGTAAAGTTCAGCTTCACGATCGATGAATACTTGCGCCAAGAATAGGTAAGCAGCTGTCCATGCTTCTTCCACTTCTGGAGTAAACGCGTCAGCAGCTAGTTCACGTAATGTTTCAATCAGGTGCAAACCAACAATTTGGTAGTGCTCTGGTTGAATGTTAAAGCTTGTGTGTTTCTGAGCAATACGTTCAACAGCTGTTGTTAAAGCAGCTAGGTTTTCAATGTTCTTTGCATAAGCCGCGATAGCTTCAAACAGTGCTACGCCTTGGCGACCTGTTCTTTGGTGAGTCATATTGAAGATATCTTTCAACTCAGGGTTATGCGTGAACATACGTTGATAAAAGTGCTGAGTTAAAGCTGGGCCTGCGCTCTCAAGTAGAGGGATAGTAGATTTGATGATTTCGATATGTGCATTGTTAAGCATGAATTTACTCCGAACACTGAGCCTTATGACCTATATGTCATTTTGACTACTTAAAAATAAGAATGACTTATCGATTTTCTGAAATCTTAGTTATTTTTAGAAACTGAGTTATTTTGACTCGTTTTCATTTCAAAAAATCGCGAAACCTGATTAATGCCACCTGATTGATTGAGATCAAGAATAGTCTGTTTAATCAGCGCTATAATTGGGCTTCGCTGTATCTTTTGCACAATCAGTGCCAACTTTATCAATCCCCGTCATTACTGGTTTTCTTCTCAAAACTCATCTTATAAAAATGTCAAAAAGACCTTTTTTTTAAGTCAATAAGACTCTATTATGTAGATAAACACACACAGTTAGAGTTTTTTATGCAAGATATCTCCGCATCTACCCTCATGGAAATGACCATTGGCCTCGCAAGTGGTGTCAACGATCAAGATCGTTTCAATCGCCTGATCGATGCCATTCGCAAAACCATAACGTGTGATTGTGTCGCGCTTTTAAGTCTTCAAGGCGATACGCTAGTACCTATCGCAATGCAAGGGCTCAGCCGAGATACATTCGGTCGTCGCTTTATCATTTCAGAACACCCACGGTTTGAAGAGATCTGCGCGTCTCGCTCTCCTGTTCGTTTCGATGCTGACAGCTCCCTACCCGACCCTTTCGATGGTTTGCTTATTGACCATGATGGCGATTTACCAATGCATGCTTGTATGGGCTTGCCTTTGCTATTTGGCGACAAGCTATTGGGCATTCTGACTCTAGATAGCTTGAAACCTGATGTCTTCGCGAATATTCCGGCGCGTAACCTTGAAGTGCTGGCGGCTATTGCAGCCTCAACGATGCAGATGGCACTGACCTTCTCGCAACTTGAACATCAAGCAAAACAGTCAAAGCAATTACTCGAAGAATTGAACGTCGAAGCGTGGGAACGTGACGGCGGTGAGTTGATTGGTAACAGTGACACCATGGTCGCGCTTAAGAACGACATCGCTGTTGTCGCGCCGTCTGAATTCAACATCCTGATTCATGGTGACACCGGGGTTGGTAAAGAGCTCGTGGCTCGTACCCTGCACCACCAATCTCAACGTAAACGTAACCCACTCGTCTACGTAAACTGTGCTGCAATTCCTGAAAACTTAGTAGAGAGTGAACTGTTTGGTCACATTCGTGGCGCGTTCACTGGCGCAGACAAAAACCGCTTAGGTAAATTTGCTTTAGCCGATGGTGGCACACTGTTCCTTGATGAGATTGGTGAATTGCCTTTGGCTGCTCAAAGTAAGCTCCTACGTGCTCTACAAAACAACGAAATCCAACCTGTTGGCCAAGACAACATTCAAACTATTGACGTGCGAGTATTGGCAGCGACAAACCGAGATCTAAAACAAGAAGTTGAAGACGGTCGATTCAGAGCCGATTTGTACCACCGATTGAGTGTGTACCCTATCGCGGTGCCTGCACTGAAAGATCGTGGTGACGACATCAGCTTATTAGCGGGTTTCTTCTTAGAACAAGCGCGTCGTAAGCTTGGTATCAACCAAGTTAAGTTCCGCTCCGACGTTCTTTCTTTCCTAAACCGTTATGGTTGGCCGGGTAACGTGCGTGAACTTGAGCATGTGATCAGTCGTTCCGCATTGAAAGCCTTAGCGCGCAGCACCAATAAAAACCTGGTGACAATCACCAAAGAAGATTGTGGTCCACTCGACCAAGATCAGCCTATTGCGACGACTCAGGTGAAGAACACACCGTTATCGACACCAACGATCGACCTTTCTGCAGGGCTACGTGGTGCAACGGACGATTTTCAACGCAGTATCATTACTGAGGTGTTGGAAGATGCCAACTTTAACTGGGCACAGGCAGGGCGAGTTCTGAAAACAGACCGAGCAAATCTGACTCGACTGTCTAAGCGTTTAGGGCTAAATGTGGCTAAGTCTCACACGATCGAACGGACAAAATAGATATTAGCGGTTTGTTGCGAGCATCTGACAAAACTTGTGTATATAATGCTGCAAATTGTAACGCTAATTTTAAATATGTAGAGAGAGTTATGAAGTTTATCCGTTGGTTCTTAGGTCGTGTCATCTTGTTATTGAATTTTGTTTTCAGCCCACGTGGTGTGAAACGTTCTCAAGAAGAACAAAGCAAAGTGAATGAGCAAGCAAAAACGCACACGTTATACCAATTCGAAGCGTGCCCATTTTGTGTGAAAGTGCGCCGCGCGATGAAACGTCAGTCGGTTCAATTTGAACTTCGTGATGCAAAAAACAACGAGCAACACCGTGCTGAGCTTGAAGCTGGCGGCGGTCGTGTGAAAGTGCCTTGTCTACGTATCGAAAAAGACGGCAAAACTGAGTGGATGTACGAATCTTCAGATATCGTGACTTACTTAGAAAAGCAGTTTGCATAAGCAATAAAGCGACAAAATCTAGATACAAAAAATCCCTCTAATGTGAGGGATTTTTTATGTCTGTTATTTGGCGTTAATCGCTTCAAATTGGGAGCGAAAACTCAAACGACTACTTCGCTACAATCAGCATCAATTCCACACGGCGGTTACACGCCTTGCCTTGCGCAGAAGCGTTCGTACAAGCTGGAACATACTCACCGAAGCCACGAGTATAAATAGAACGACTCGACACATAGTTACTCTCTAATCGAGCCTTCACTTCTTTTGCTCGCTGCTCTGAAAGCGGATCATTGATTCGATCTGTGCCCGTATTATCGGTGTGCCCTTCAATCACCACATCAATATCTTGGCGTTGAGCAAGGTAGCTGCCTAGCGTATCTAGCCATTGATTATAAGCTGGCTCGGGGAATGCTGAACCTGTTTTAAAGTTCACGTGCTGCTCAAGCTTTACCATCACATGGTTGCCCGGCAACACTTCAAAATCGATACGGTTTTGTCTTAAAAAGACTTCCAGTGGGTCGTTAGTCGACACGCCACGTCCGTAGTTGGTCGTTATGGTTCTTTGTTGATGAGTGCTGCTCTGAATTGAGTAACCACGATTGCTTGCTACATGAGTCGTTTGAACCACACCCCATTCAGGATGCATCAAGTCGTAATCGGTTTGTGGTGCAGTTTCTAGCATGTCACCGCCAAGTAAGTCAGTTGGTGACGTGGCTTCACACCCAGCCAAAGCTATGCTCAACATTATCGCTAAATATCTCATTACTTCACCAACCACTCATGCAGATAAACCATTCACTAATGTCTATATCGGCACCGAGGGAAAAACTTTAGACGAAAAGAAAGCAGAACCCAAAAAAGTGCTGTTGATCACAGTTAACCGTCTACTAGCCTGTCTTCAGCCGCTAGTTCGAACTGTTTGCATTTATTTACCTTATAATTGTTTTCCAATTCGTACTAAATAGTTAGAATCTCACGACTTCTCAACGCTAGAGCAAACATTATGTTTAAACCATTTACTAAATTCATCACAGCACTCGCTGCCGTACTTATTATTGCGGGTTGTAGTGAAACAGACGAGCCACAAAAAGGCGTTCAATACGAAGCGCTTCCAACTGCTCTAACAGAATTTAACTTGTCTCCGATCACTGAAATCTTCTCTCTTAACTGTGGTCACTGCCGTCAAATGGAAAGTGCCATTCCAGAGATTGAATCTCTAACAGACCAAACGATTGGCAAGATGCACGTGACGTTCAACGAAAGCGCTCAAATCAGCGCAATGATCTACTACACAGCAGTGATGCAGCTTAATGCGACGCCTGACCACGCATTCATGGACGACCTATTCGGTGCCGTTCAAATGGGTGCAGATGCAACACCAGAGCAGCGTCAACAAGCACTAGAGACAGCGTTTACTTCTCGTGGTTTGGTTAGCCCATACCAGCTGAACAAAGAACAGCAAGTCGCTCTTTTCGACTACGTTAAAAAAGCTGAAGAGATTTCAGTAAAAGGTCAGATCAACTCAGTACCAACCTTTATCATCAACGGTAAATACCAAGTACTAACAGCAGGTCATCAAGACGTTGCTGGCATTGCAAAAACGATCAACTACCTTTTGACTCAACCATAATCACGGCTTTAGTCAACTGATTAACACATTCTGTATTAACTACGAAATTCAGCACTCAATATAAATAGGTTTTACTATGTCTAAATTTGTCATCCCGGTCATTGTCTTTCTTTTGGCGGGTTTCATGATTTACCGTACTTGGACGAATCATAAGTCTGGTGCAGAGAACTTCGAACAAGGTCAACAGTTCCTTATCGAGAACGGCGCTAAAGAAGGTGTTGTAACGACTGAAAGCGGCCTACAGTATCTTGTACTTGAAGAAGGCACAGGTACAGAGCACCCAACAAAGAACAGCAAAGTAACAGTTCACTACCACGGCACTTTGATTGACGGCACGGTTTTCGATAGCTCTGTTGAGCGCGGCGAGCCAATCTCATTTGCTCTTAAGCAAGTAATCAAAGGCTGGCAAGAAGGTTTGACTTACATGGTTGAAGGCCAAAAAGTTCGTCTATTCATTCCAAGCACTCTAGCTTACGGTAAAGGCGCTTCAGGCCCTATCCCACCATCATCGACTCTGATTTTTGATGTAGAACTCATCTCTATCAAATAATCGAAGTGATTGATTTAAGCCCCAACATACGCGCTATGTTGGGGCTTTTTTATATCTGAACATTTGAAAGCACTTTGGCTATTTGGCTATTTGGCTATTCAGCTACTGAGTTACTGTAACAACGACCAAATATAACCTCGAAAACCAACCACTAGACGACTGGTCTAATTTAACCTATAGTACCGCCCATGAACGAAAAAACGAATGACACACGCCTGCATGTTTTAGATGTTGGCTATCAACTAATAGTAAACAACGGCTTTAACGGCGTTGGCCTATCGCAATTGCTTAAAGAAGCGGACGTGCCGAAAGGATCGTTTTACCACTACTTTAAATCTAAAGAGCAATTTGGCGAGGCGTTGATTCAACACTATTTTGAAAACTACATCACTAAGATTGAAGCAATTTTAGTACACGGTGAAGGTAATCATTATCAGCGAATCTTGAGCTATTTCTCGCTATGGGCGAAGACCGAAAACGGTACCTGTAATGCTCATAAATGCTTGGTCGTTAAACTCAGCGCGGAAGTTTCTGATCTTTCTGATCCTATGCGCCAAGCGCTACTAAAGGGTGCTGAGAAAGTGACGAATACCATCGAGCAGTGCATTGTTGGTGGTATTGTAGATGGCTCTATAAAGGTTGAAGACAGCCAAGAAGCCGCTCAGAACCTATACTCAATGTGGTTAGGCGCAAGCTTATTAAGCAAACTGAGCCAGAGTTCACATAGCTTACAGTCAGCTTTGAGCCTTACCGAACGAATTTTAAAAGGTGAAAGCTAATAACGCGCAGCGCGCTTTATAGGCTTTGACTTAAAAGAAATCACCCACCCTCTTATCAACTTGATGACGGCGGGATTTTTAGACAACAAGACTAGACGACTGGTCTAATTCTAAATATATAAAACATAGATTAAGGATATCCAATGACTCAACAAGACAATCGCCGCATCGTATTGGCTTCTCGCCCAGTTGGCGCACCAACTCAAGACAACTTCCGTTTAGAGACAGTAGCTGCGCCAAGCATCAAAGACGGCGAGATGTTACTTCGCTCAGTTTTCCTTTCTCTAGACCCCTACATGCGTGGTCGTATGAGCGATGCTAAATCCTACGCAGATCCAGTTGCGATTGATGAAGTGATGGTAGGCGCAACCGTATGTCAGGTTGAAGAATCAAACCACGCTGATTACGAAGTTGGCGAATGGGTTCTGGCTTACACAGGTTGGCAAGATCTTGGTGTGTCTAACGGTGAAGGCCTAATCAAACTCGGCAAAGAACCAACGCACCCTTCTTACGCGCTTGGCATCATGGGTATGCCTGGTTTTACTGCTTACATGGGCTTGCTTGATATCGGCCAACCTAAAGAAGGCGACACGCTAGTCGTTGCAGCAGCAACAGGTGCTGTAGGCGCAACCGTTGGACAAATCGGCAAACTAAAAGGCTGTCGTGTTATCGGCGTTGCAGGCGGTCAAGAGAAGTGCCAATACGCAAAAGAGGTTCTTGGCTTTGATGAATGTATCGACCACAAAGCTGACGACTTCGCAGAGCAACTGGCTAAAGCGTGTGACAACGGCATTGACGTTTACTTTGAAAACGTTGGTGGCAAGGTATTCGATGCAGTAATGCCTTTACTTAATACAGGTGCTCGTATTCCTGTGTGTGGTCTTATTTCTCAATACAATGCGACATCACTTCCTGAAGGCCCAGATCGTATGTCTAGCCTGATGGGTATGCTGCTTGTTAAAAGAATTAAGATGCAAGGTTTCATCATCTTTGATGACTACGCGCACCGTTACAACGAGTTTGCTGTTCAAATGACAGAATGGCTATCTCAAGGCAAGATGCACTATCGTGAGCACCTGGTTGAAGGTCTAGAGAATGCGCCACAAGCATTCATGGGCCTTTTGGAAGGTCAGAACTTTGGTAAGCTTGTTATCAAAACGAACGAAGCTAAATAAATTCAATAAACTGAACCCGTTAACTAGGTAGAATCATGATTACTTTGCATCACCTAAATAAATCGCGCTCAAAGCGTATCATCTGGCTGTTGGAAGAGCTTGGGGTAGATTACCAAATCAAACCCTACCAACGCGACAGTGTCACTTTTCTTGCACCACCAGAACTCAAATCCATTCATCCATTGGGTAAATCTCCTGTCATTGAAGACGATGGCGTCGTGATCACTGAATCTGGTGCTATCACGGAATACCTAATCGACAAATACGGTCAGGGTAAGTTCGCACCTACACGCGGCACCGCAGACTACGTGCAATATTCGCAATGGCTTCACTTCGCTGAGAGTTCAGGTATTTTGCCAATGCTACTTAAGATCTTTGTAATGAAAGACGGCTGTGAAACTAACTTCCTAGGCGGTTATGCAGACGATGAAAACCAAAAGATCTTAACTTACGTGAATAATGCACTTGAAGGTAAAACCTACTTGGTTGCAGACACACTAACAGGTGCAGATTTTATGATGTCTTTCATCGTAGAAATCGTTGGGAACTTTGGTGCAACTGCGCTCTACCCAAACATTGCTAAATACGGTGAACTTTTAACAAGCCACCCTGCTTACCAAAAAGCAGAGCAAGTAGAGCTAGAACACTCGAACTGATCGAGTTTCACTCAAACACGTGCTTGCTAGGGTAAACACAAGAAACTAAATGAAGCCAAAGCCTATTTATCTTCTGCTTTGGCTTCTCATTTGTCTTCATTTCGACAACAATACCGAACTCTAACTGAACAGCCATAGAGTTTGATCTTAATGCCAGTAAACCTCGCTCAATACACACCTCTGCACCTAGCAAACACGAATGTCGATTTAGCGCTACCGACTCGCTTTACGTTCCCGTATTACTATACGCCGCACCCTGTGTGTGAATTCGCTATGCTGCAGCTTCAGCAATCACTTGTCGACTATGGTGTGAATGAAAACTCGCAAGGTAATCTCTATGCTGTGCTTCTTGTTCAGAATCCAACAACACAAGAGTTAGGCTACCTTTCTGCGTTTTCGGGCTTGCAGTTAGATCCGGCTTTGGCCTCTCAGTTAAACAACATTCACTTTGTTCCACCAGCCTTTGACTCAGAACAGTTTCAATCTCAAAACAGTGCGAACCTTGCTCGCCAGTTGCAACTTGTGGACGACATAGAAAAGCTACAACAATCGCACAACCTAGACGCATTATTGGCTGAACTTGAAGAGTTAAAAATCAAATCAGCACAAGCCATCGAAGCCTTTCAGTTAGCAATGGCCGCGAACAAAGCCCAACGTTGCGAACTCAGAGAGCAAGCCAATCAAGAAAAAGCATTAGGGAATCTAGAGTCAGCGGCAAACTTGCTCAAACAACTGGGTAATCAAAGTAGCCAAGAGAAACGTGACCTAAAAGCACTTCGTATTGAGTGGAAACAGAAGATCGCAGAGCGCCAATCACAAGTTGATTTGATTGAAAGCGAACTGAAAAACCGTCAGCAAGATCACCAAGCAGTTTCACAGCAGTTGGAAACTCAACGTCTCTCTCACTATCGCTTTATCGATCAAGCCAAGCAATCTAAGAATTTACTCGAGTTGCTCGATGGCAAAGACGCTCTTGAAGGCTCTGGTGAATGCTGCCTACCTAAGTTGCTTAACTTTGCGTTTGAACACGGGTTCAAGCCGTTAGCTTTGTCTGAATTTTGGTGGGGATTACCGCCTACAGATATCATTCGACAACACGCAAACCTCTACCCTGTTTGTCAGAGTAAAAGCTTTGAGATCCTCGAACACCAGCTAAGTGGCATAGAGCTAGAAGATAACCCGCTTATCGTGAACCCTGCTGTAGGTAAGTCTTTTGATATTGTTTATGAAGACGACGAGATCGTGGTCGTCAATAAGCCTGAAGAGTTCTTGTCGGTTCCCGGTAAGTTCATCGAAGATTCAGTTTATACCCGCATAAAAGCGCGTTACCCGGATGCGACTGGTCCTTTGATTATCCATAGATTGGATATGTCGACGTCAGGTTTGTTGATCTTGGCGCTCACGGCAGAGTCAAACAAGCACATTCAGAAGCAGTTCATTGATAGAACCGTAGAGAAACGCTACACCGCGCTACTTGATGGCGAAATTACGGGCGAATCTGGCGATATCAGCCTTCCTTTACGCGGCGACATCACAGACCGACCAAGACAACTGGTTTGCCATCAACACGGCCGAAATGCAGAGACCCATTGGCAAGCGGTGAGCACTCATAATGGCAAAACCAAGGTTCATCTGTACCCTAAAACAGGGCGAACCCACCAGCTGCGAGTACACTGCGCTCACCCATTAGGGCTTGGTGTGCCTATTCGTGGTGACGACTTATACGGATACAAACGCGAGCGCTTACACCTGCACGCTGGCTACCTGAAACTGATTCACCCGACAACCGGTGAATGGATGGAGTTTGAAGTTCCTTCTGAGTTCTGAACCATTTCCATTTGGTAGGGCTTCGTGCCCTACTCTTATTTCCTTTGCCCCCCATTGCTATCGCTACATGTCGAATAAACTTAGTACGGATGCAATGATCAAGAAGCCAGACCCCAACAGTGTCACCATCGCGGGAATACCATCCTTCCACGTATCGAATCTCAAATGAAAGTAAATAGCCCCTAGTGAAGTACTCGCTAATATCAAACCTCCCATCATTTGCGTATGTTCAGGTGCTAAACCAACCAAAGCACAGAGCAACAATACAGCTCCAGTAAACTCAACCATGCCAACTAGAAACATGGTCACTCGGTTTAATCCATAGCTTTTAAAAAAACCAAGTTGGATTTCAAACACTTTACGCTGCCAAGCAAGTGTCTTGATTGAGCTTGCCAATAAAAAGAACACCACCAGTAATACACTCACCACTGAAATCATATCGCCACCTTTCTTAAGAGTTATTAACGTCAGTGGGATTATTTAACCATTCATAAATCGAGCGATAAATGCTAATTTTATGATAGTTAAGATTCCAATTTGGAATGATTAAGTTTAGATAGCAGACGTAAGGCAAGTAGAATGGATAAAATTGAGTGTATTCGTATCTTCGTGGAAACTGCACAGCTGAACAGTTTTACTGCTACTGCCAATAAGCTCGATATGACACAAAGTGCTGTCAGTAAAAAGATTGCGTGGTTAGAAAGTGATTTAGGAATGACGTTGTTTCAGCGAAACAGTCGCAAAATATCCCTAACCCATGCAGGTAAAGACTACCTCACTTATTGTGTCCGCTTCCTAGAAGAAATGTCCGCAATAGAAAGTCAGCTCAAGCGAGAAACTGAGTCCGTAGAAGGTGAATTGAAAATATCCGCTCCAAGTGCCTTTTCAACCATGTTACTCAGTGAACCGCTTCAAGCATTCATTGAACAACATCCGGGGATACGGATTAATCTCAGTGTTGACGACCGTATCGTTAATCTCAATGAACACAATATTAATGTCGCCATCCGCGCATCACAGCTGAAAGACTCAGGGCTAAAAGCACGCTTGCTGTTTAATAACAAAGTTCACTACTTCGCATCACCCGCATACCTAGAGAAACACGGAGCACCGCAACAGCCACAAGAACTGAGCAAACACCACTGCTTAACCTATTCACTGATGACGCCTGCGAATGAGTGGCGTTTTACCGACAAGAGCCACAAAGCCAGCAGTATTAAAGTAAATCAAATATTCACTTCAGACAGCCCAGAAATGCTGCTTAAGATGTCTCGTCAAGGTTTAGGTATTGTCGCTTTGCCGAATTGGATGGGTAAAGAGTTTGTAGAGAAAGGGGAATTAATACGGTTGTTGGCAGATTGGAGTAATGACCAGTTACCAATGTATGCGGTGTATCATGCGAGCGACTATTTGCCCCAACGAATCCGAGTGTTTATCGATTTTCTTGCGGAGTATTTGAGTTCAAGAAATAGTTAAAGCTCTAAGAACAGCTAGAGCTCAACTGAGATCGATAGCTAAGATAAAATCTTAGCCCATTACATCCTTGCGCTGATCAACGCATTCATAAGAGCCCATTTCGAACTCACGACAGATCCATGGTCGGTTTTCGTAGATAGTACACATCAGTGTTTCTCTATCTACCGCAGAACACCACCCGTCATCTAAGCGCTTCATGGTTTCACCGCCCCATTCATCGTAAGCGATGTGCTCTTCAGGTACGCCCGTATCTGTGATGATCATAACCTCTAAACGACAACAGCATGCCTGACAATTGGCACAAGTTACTTCAGGTTCGGTGATGTTCTTTATCTCTATGGTCATAAGTGACTACACTGCTAAATTTTGCGTATAGTAATCGAAACCGCTCGCTACGGCTAATAAAGAAAGCTGCCAATACTGTTTTCATACAGGCAAGAATAGAAACGGGCGTTGTGATTGACTCACAACGCCCGTTAGATTTTTCGTTTAATTAACTAGAAGCGCTATCTAGAATAGACTCGCGAAGAACAGCTTAACGTAGTCCATTAAACGTTTGAACAAACCGCCCTGTTCAACCGCTTCAAGCGCGATCAAAGGCTGAGTTTGAACATCTTCACCATCAACAGTGTAATGAACCACACCTAGAGTTTGACCTTCTGCAATCGGCGCTTTCAGTTCAGAGTTAAGCTCGATAGATGCAGTCAGCTTTTTACTATCCGACTTAGGCAACGTAATGAACGTGTCTTCTGCCACACCTAGTTTCAATGTGTCTTGCTCACCAAACCATACCTTCTCTTCAGCCACTTGATCGCCGCCTTTGTGCGGGTTTAGTGTATCGAAGAAACGGAAACCATAGCTCAATAGCTGTTTGCTGTCTGATTCACGGCTCTTAACGCTTGATGCGCCCATCACAACCGCGATAAGTCTCATCTCACCTTGTGTCGCTGAACTCGCCAAACTGTAGCCAGCACCGGAGGTGTAGCCCGTTTTCATGCCATCAACGGTTAAGCTTCTATCACGCAACAAGCCATTACGGTTGTGCTGTGTGATGCCGTTGTAACTGAAAGAGCGTTCGCTGTATAAGCCATACACATCCGGTAAATCACGAATAATGGCACGACCGAGTAACGCGATATCGTAAGGAGTCGAATAGAGGTCGTCTGCATCTAAACCATGTGCATTGGCAAAATGGGTGTTTTCTAGCTTCAGAGAGGTCGCCCAAGAGTTCATCAGGTCAACGAATGCATCTTGCGAGCCCGCAACGTGTTCCGCAATAGCAACACTTGCATCGTTACCGGATTGAATAATCAAACCACGGTAAAGGTCCATCATTGCTACATCGGTATTTACTTCGATGAACATTTTTGAGGAGTCTGGGAAGTTCTTCGCCCACGCATTTTCACTGATTCGTACCTGATCATCAGCAGAAATGTTGCCTCGCTTCATCTCTTGACCTGCCACATAGCTGGTCATCAGTTTGGTCAAGCTCGCTGGGTTTAACTTAGTGTGTGCGTTTTTTTCTACCAGCACATCACCAGAATTAAAATCAATTAACACATACCCTTTTGCGCCTAGGCTAGGTGGGCTTGGTACTATAGAAGGTGCTGCGATAGCTGAATTACTTACCATCGCTGCGTTACTTACAATGAATATACTTAATAGAGGGAGAGAGTATTTGGAAAACAGTTTCATTGAATCAAACCTAAGTTAACGTTTTGAGCAGTATAGACAAATGCTAGCAAAAGAAGCGCGAACTTTACGTTGCTTTACGTATTTGTACCATTCGTTACAAATAAAAAAGTATAATCTGCGATCTGACCATATTTTCCACAACTAATATTGACCCAATAAATACATTCAACATCTAATACTATCGCTCAGGCATGCGTCTAAATAACATTTCCACAAAGCCAGTAATGCGCTGTTTGCTCTCGCTTGGCTCTAAATCAGGTTGAATGCCAGACTGTGCTAATGCTTGCCATTGTACGACCTCTGAGTTAGGTACGAAAAACGCAATGTACAACGACCCTTTCTCCGCAACTTTACCTTCACCATCGTAAAATGGCACACCAGTAGATAGCTTAATCGCATCGAAGATAGACTCATCGTTCAGTTCCGATTCTTCCGCTAATCCAAAGCCTACAACAACATCGCCGACACCATTCTGCTTTAACTGGTAACCTTTACTTGAGAGTTGTTCTTGAATCGAGTCCCGCACTAAGTCGGTCACCACGGTTTCATCATATTTTTGAGAAAGGTAAACCTTTTCAGATTCAGGGTGCCAGGAGTACGTCATCACGCCGTGTTTCATGAAATCAAAGTCACCGCTAGTGACCACACCATAATTGTGTGTGGGTGGTATTTCTTGCGAAGTGCATGCAATCACCCCAATAGCCATCAAAGCCAACAGTACTACTTTTTTTATGCTTTTTGTTGCACAAATGGATCGTTTTATCATTCGAGGCTTCCTTACCTATATAAGAATAACTATCAATTCAACCTCCAACATAAATAGTAATTATGTTAATAGAAAGGTCATTAAACGTTTGCGTAATCGCTAACCTTCACTTCTGTCCGTTTTGGGGGTTTAATCACAAAAACAGAGTTGGTATAGTTCACCCCGTTAAACAAAACCAGACCATTCGAGGCACGGAGCTTCCTCAGTCATCTCATGAAGAGAAGAATTGGTACCGACAAAGTATCGGCAAATTTAAGAGGGTCAAACAATGGAATTCAATATGGTTGAAATTTTAGGTTACGCTGCGTCTATTATGGTCGCAATTTCATTAACAATGAAAGATATCGTTCGTCTGCGTGTCCTTAACTTTATTGGCTGTGCACTCTTCACAGCATACGGCATCATGATTGACGCATGGCCAGTTGCAGCCACCAACGGCTTTATCGCTTGTGTAAACATCTACTTCCTTGCAAAAATGCAAAAGGAAAAAAAAACGGAAGCGATGAAAGCAGCGAAAGCTTAAATTAGCGATTAGCCTTTCAAATAATTCTGAAAAAGCCCAAATAGAGCGATCTATTTGGGCTTTTTTGTGTCTGTCGTTCTCAAGAACTCGATTTGTGTGCACAAAACTTTTCAATCCAACGAGTCTTTCAACCAATCACATGTAAGCAACGTGATATTCGTTCTCTCGATACGCTTGAGTGTTGTTACGTCCACTCTCTTTTGCTTGATAAAGCGCTTTGTCGGCTTTATCGATAGCGGTTTCAATGTCAGTCAGTGCTTGTGTATGGCAACACCCAGCGCTGATAGTCACTGGCGACACCAAGCCTTGAAGTTGCTCAACACATAGCCGTAACGCCTCTGATAATTCGAATAACTCATGTTCATCACAATCAAACGTCACCAAAATAAACTCTTCACCGCCATAGCGTGCAATCAAACGACGACGGTTAACAAATCTCTTAAGTGACTTTGCGACCGCACAGATAACTCGATCGCCTTGAGCGTGACCATATTGATCGTTGACCCGTTTGAAATGGTCAATATCAAGCAAGATGACGCCGACATTCGTTATCGGATAAGGCGAATTCTGAGTAATTTTCAGTTTTAGCTGCTCGATAAAACTCCGTCGACTAGGAAGCCCAGTAAGGTAATCTAGGCTTGCCACATCCAAGATTTTGAGATGACGATGCCGCAGGTAAAGAACCAACACGACAATAATGCTCAACAAACTTACAACCAAAGCCATCAAACTAATAAACAACAGGCTATGATTTCGATTAAGCTCTTGCTCTAAGATACCTGCAGAAATGACCCAATTAAGATAAGGGTAAAACTTATAGAAGATTTTTTTGTTGGTCGTGCCACTATCACTGGAAATCGAGTAACTGAATTGACCTTCTGGTTTGGTGGCGATTCGATCAATAAGCAGTTCAGACGAGTAGCCTATTAAGGATTTCAATGATTTATGTTCATAATCCGGATGAAGCACTAAGTTACCTTGCAGATCGACAATGTATACATATCCGCTATCACCAAACGCGTACTTTCTAAGTTTGTCTTTTAAACCTTCAAGATCGACCAAATACATCAGTTCTTCTTTATAGGTCGTCGCAACCAAAGTGTTGCCACTCGGGAGCCTCATCGAATAAGCGACTTTGGCTCTACGGCTTATTTCATGAGGATTAGCGTGAAAGTACTCGATCATGCCAGAGTCAATAGTGAGCTGTTTTTGGATATGAGTAAGATGTCCGCGCTTCTGACCTTGCAAGAATGGATGATAAAGGTGGACGCCTTGGGGTGACATCAAATAGATATAACCCGATTGTCCAATATGCAATTCACGGGCAATTTGGCTTACCTGTTCAACTTCTTGTTCTGGCGTGGTATGCCATACATGAGACGCAACGGTATCCGTAATTCCTTTAAGATATGTCTTTATCGCCTCATTCACTGTGGTGTCGACAATATCGTAACTCGCGTTCACAATCGTACGAAAAAACAGTTGGTTAGATTCCAACAATGACCTTTCAGTTCGATTAAATTGAAAGGCAGAAAGAATCATCGACACGACGGCGAGCGCAATTGAAAAATTAAGAATGTATTTACGTCTGACTTTCAAGATTACCCCGTAGATTTATAATTTCAGGTAACGCTGTGACTTCTCTTATATACAGACTGTTTTATATCATGTTTTTATTTTTTACTGAACGAGTGTCGATATTTTCAAGGGTTTCTATACGCAATCTGTGACTTATGACAAAAACGCCGAACTGGATTCAGTTCGGCGTTTTAATTTTACGTTTAAATTGATGACTTAATTTATACTAACATCCTGATAAATAGACTTAAAAGCATTCGCATTTATTACCTATTACTACGCTCTATTGTCTATAAAGAGATTACTTAGCATTAAATTAAGAACAAACTTGAGTCCAGCTACCGTCGCTACCCGGTTCAGAACTTGTCCACCAGTTTGCTTGATAAACACTACCGTTATGAACCACTTGGTCGCCTGTGTTTGCGTGGCTTGGGTTACCCGCCCAATCTTTCTGAGGTAAGTCTGGGTAAACCGCTAAACCAGCTGTATCACATGTACCAGGGTTGGTGCCGCCATCGCCAGGGTTACCGCCACCTGAACTGATATCACCTAATGGTAGATCTGGCTGCTCGAAGCTAAACGCGTAATCAACGCCACCGACATTCACCGCGTAGTTAGCAGGGCCTGAGATTGGTAAGTAATACACCATATCTAGCTCATACACACCGCCAGCAGGAAGCTCTTCCCATGTCGGCAAAGTAAACGCTACTCGGTGCATGGTTCCATCTAATCCACCGATGTTATCCGCACGAGTATGACCTGAAGCAATCACCGTCAAACCACCACCCGATTGATCTTTTGCATTATCAGGCGCAGACACAGGAATATCGAATTGGAACTCGGTACCGCCCGGAAGTGCTTGCCCTGTGTTGTTTGTAAACGTGATCTTAGGGTTAATTGGGTAGTTTTGGTCACCAACTTTGAAGCCACCAACCGATACCGAAATATCTAATGCTTCTGTTGGAATAGCACCCGTCGCTACCTTGTTTCCATATGGAGTCGCAGACTTAAACTTATCGTAGATAGCTTTCGTCATGGTGTTACCCATGTGGAACTCACCGTTACCGCTATTACACGCTTGTTCAGTTGTATCGATAGACGTTCGATTGCCATTCGCATCGAGTACATAACAGTTGTAATCCCCTGCTAGTTCCCAGAACATGATGCCGCCGATCTCTTTGTCGATAACGTAGTCCGCTTTTACGTCGATAGACTGTTTATCTTCCGTCGAAAGGAATACACCCTTCTCTGCGTTCCACAACCAAGGCGCAACCGCCACGCTGTCATAGTTTCTCGTGTAAGTGCCCGTTAGAACATCTGAAGGATCATTCACTGGATCAAGCTTGTAAGCGTCAGCATAAGAACCCCAAATACCTTTCTCTAGGTTCTTCGCGTGCCACATTGGGTTAGAACCCGCGCCCATTTCGTTACCTTTTGGATCGGTATCATGCCACATGTTATCGATACCAATAGCGCCATGGCCACAGTTGTTTTTCTCGCCTTCACCCGTACCCGCTGAACATTCAGATTGGTTTGGCAGTGCTGCTCGGCCCCAAAGACCATTCTCACCACCCGTTACGCCTTGCCAACCACGAGTGTAGTAAGGCACACCAATGTTAATACGGCCTGCTGGCATAGAACCACGGAAGTAATGGTAAGCCCAATCCGTGTTCAGATAACCAATACCACCGTAAGCCGCCGTGCCGTAAACGTTCCACTGTGCTAGCTCTGAATCTTTACCTGTATCAAACAAGGCTGCGTTATGACCTACGTGATCGTTCCACGCACCATGAAGGTCGTAAGACATGATGTTCACGTAATCGAGGTACTTAGTCACATCGAATGTTTCCATACCGCGTAGTAGGTAACCAGAAGAAGGCGCCGCGATCGTTAACATGTAGTGATTGCCATCTTGCGCTGAGGCAGCATCGAGCTTCTCACGTAGCACTTTCATCAACACTTGGTACGAAGCCCATAGGTATTGACGACGTGGTTCCATGAAGTCTTTGTCGTAAGGGTTACCAGCACCTGCCATTGAGGTTGGGTATTCGTAATCGATATCCAGACCATCGAACTGGTACTTACGCAACATTTCAACAGCGGAAGTGGCGAATGTTTCGATACCTTGATGATTTATTGATCCATCGGCATTGGTTGTCATTGTGTAGAAACCGCCATCAGCCACTCGACTGCCGTCAGTCGCGAAGTGACCACCGGTCTCTGCCCAACCACCGATTGAAATTAGCGTTTTCACGCCATGTTTTTTCTTCGCTGTCGCTAATGCACCAAAGTGACCTTTGAAGCCCAATGCAGGGTCAACTTCAACGCCCGGCCACTCTTTGCCAACCGCTGCGTTTTCAGGATCATTCACATCACCGACGTTTACTTTGCCGTCTGAGCCGATGCTCACAAACGCGTAGTTAATGTGTGTGAGTTGTTCCCAAGGGATGTCATTTACTAAGTAAGCGGCTTGTGGGTCATCCCCTGCACGCCAACTTGTGAAGTAACCAATGACACGACGTGGGTGATCCGCGCCCATTTTCTCACGACCTTCATCATCGTAAATCGTACAGTAAGGAACATCGACACCTTGAGTTTGATATAAGCCATCAGGGCGACATGTGCTCACTGTTGGAGCGCCATTCACAGTCAACGATGCCAACGCAGAATCTGCAGTCGCACCTTGGTCGTCTGTTGCTTTCGCGTAAACCGCTAAAGAACCCGCTTGAGTCGTTGTGTAATCTAACGTGTAAGGGCTCGTTGCTGCTGTACCCACAAGAGCACCCGCTACGTAGAAATCAACCTTATCAACCGTGCCATCGCTATCTGCTGCCGTTGCTGTCAGTGTGACTACACCACCAACATCAACAGATGTCACTGAAAGTGCAACTGAAACTGTCGGTGCTTCATTCCCTGGTTGTGCTGAATCAACAGAAACAGAAACCGCACTTGCAACACTTGCTGCGCCTTCATTATCCGTTGCAACAACAGAAACCTGATGATTACCCGACGTTGCAGCCCAAGTCGCTTCGAAAGGTGCCGCTGTGACTACCGCAACTGATGTGCCATCAACAAAGAACTCAACCGAAGCCACACTGCCATCAGAATCTAGTGCTGTTGCACTCAATACAACATTGTCGCCTTCAGTAATCACGTCAGAAGTAGAGGGTGCCGTTAATGAAGCAGTTGGTACTTCATTCGGCGTACCGCCACCTCCGTCGCCGGCACACACATCCACTTTCTTCCATTGTGCGTAGTCGCCTTCAAATTGGCTTGGGTTGTTATTTTGATTCCAGTAATTTGCCGTATAAGCACTGCCGTCATGTGAAACCTGATCACCACCTGTGTATACAGTGGCAGAGTCCCACGTTTCTAACGTTGAGCAATCCACAGCCGCATAGCTGTTGAACGCCATTAAGCATGACGCGGTGAGCGTACTGAGTGTAAAAACCTTCTTGGCCACTCTTCCTTGATTTAGGTGCATGTTAGCTATCCCTTAAGTTGTTGTTTCAAGATGTTTAATTTAAATGGGACTTTCCTCGCCACTTAAATCTCTTCGCAAAACAACTGTAGGTAACAGCGCCAATTTAACACCTAAAATATTCAGTATTTATAAAATGACTCGCATTAATTTGTTTATAGCATGCAATAAGTCGACACTTATTTTGCACCAACAACTAATATTAATTTATTTCGGAAAGCTAAAAAATAACGTCTCAAAAATCAGAAATGTGATTTGGATTCGAGAAAAAAATTCGTATCAAAACTAGCCAAAAAGTAGTGATTTAAAAGCGATTTGGGATTCTTTTGGGAATTCGCCCACTTTTTGATAACAAATGTGTTAGTATCGGCGGCTTTTTTGACGAACCTCACATTTCTATGCAAGTGTGGGAGAAATACATAGGCTTGAAAGAGCCAAATATAGCGAAGAAATAATGTCCAACTTGACGCAAGTCGCCAACGAAAACATCAACGCAGAATCTACTTCTATCGATTTCAATAAAGCTCAATCTTTGGGTGAAAAACTGGAACTCGGAAACCCAGTCTTTTGGCTTAGTGGCAGTTTTTTAACCCTCTTTGTCATCCTAGCCTTCACCAACACCTCCGTGTTGTCCGAACTTGTAAACATCGGCTTTAGTTATTCAACTAAATGGTTCGGTGCTTTCTGGCAAGTCCTACTACTTCTCAACTTCATTATCGGTTTAGTGCTTGCACTAGGTCGCACCGGCCACGTTCGCTTAGGAACGCTTGTCCTACCTGAAATGACCACCTTTAAATGGATGTCTATCGTCCTATGTACGCTGCTAGCCGGCGGTGGTGTGTTCTGGGCAGCCGCAGAGCCTATCGCTCACTTTGTTTCAGCTCCGCCACTGTATGGCAACGCAGATCCTCAAGCAATGGCGTTCAATGCTCTATCACAATCTTTCATGCACTGGGGTTTCCTTGCATGGGCAATCTTAGGTGGCTTGTCTTCCATCGTGTTAATGCACCTGCATTACGACAAAGGTCTTCCTCTTAAGCCACGCACGCTGCTTTACCCAGTACTTGGCGACAAAGCAATCAATAGCTGGATTGGTAACGTAGTCGACGCATGCAGCATCGTGGCTGTAGCCGCAGGTACTATCGGCCCTATTGGCTTCCTTGGCCTACAAATCAGCTACGCGTTGAGCGAACTGTTTGGCATTTCAGACAGCTTTGCAACACAAAGTGTCGTTATTATCTTTGCTATCGCAATGTACACGCTTTCTGCTTTGAGTGGTGTGAACAAAGGTATCCAACTAGTAAGCCGTTACAACATCATCTTGTCTGTGTGTCTAATCGGCTACATCCTTCTAGTTGGTCCAACGAGCTTCATCGTTGATGGCTACCTGCAAGGTATGGGCGAAATGGTTGATAACTTCATCCCAATGGCGCTATACCGCCAAGATACAGCGTGGCTAGGTGGTTGGACGGTATTCTTCTGGGGTTGGTTCTTAGGTTATGGCCCAATGATGGCTATCTTCATTGCTCGTATCTCACGTGGCCGTACTATTCGCCAAATGATCGTTTCTATCAGTATCGTTGCACCGCTTGTAACGTGTTTCTGGTTCAGCATCGTTGGTGGTAGTGGTCTAGCGTTTGAATTAGAGAACCCAGGTGTGATTTCTAGTGCGTTCGAAGGCTTCAACCTTCCGGCGGTTCTTCTAGCAATTACCGCGCAACTGCCGTTCCCTACTCTGATTGCGATTTTGTTCTTGATCCTGACGACCACGTTCATCGTGACAACAGGTGACTCAATGACTTACACAATCAGTGTGGTAATGACAGGAACAACAGAGCCAAACGCAGCGGTACGTACCTTCTGGGGTATCATCATGGGTGCGGTAGCGATCGCACTTATCTCAATGGGTTCAGGCGGCATCTCCGCTCTACAGTCGTTCATTGTGATCACAGCCGTTCCGGTATCGTTTATCTTACTGCCATGCTTATGGCACGCACCGAAGATCGCGAAGCAGATGGCAAGAGATCAAGGTCTCGCTTAATACCTAATCCGATTTAGTTTCAGATAACCTAGAACACTAAAAAGCCACTCAAGTGATTCACCTGAGTGGCTTTGTTTTATCTGCTCGTTATATGTATCGTCGAAGCTTAGTTCTGCCGATAGTTCGGCTTATTGAAACTTTTCACCCGCAGCAACCATGAATGACATTTCAACCAATAGCTCAGGATTAGCAAGTTCTGCTTTCACGCATGCACGACTTGGCGCACAGCCTTCAGGGAACCACGCTTCCCAAACTTCATTGAGTGCATCAAAGTTAGCGAAATCAGTTAGATAAATAGTCACTGACAATACGCGAGATTTATCACTGTCTACCAAACTCATCATTTCTTCAGCTTGTTCGAAGATTTGCTGAACCTGACTCTTAATTCCTGCCGTTGTATCCGTCTCAGCCACTTCCACAAAGCTTGCGATACCGTTAAATACCGTCACATCAGACCAACGTTTGGTCGGGTTAATTCTATGAATTTTCACTGGTTATACTCTTCTTATAATTAGGGTGAACATCAGCGTAATCTAATCCAAATCATGAATATTGAAAACAAAAATTGCAAAGCTCGCGGCACCTTTTGAACAGCACTATCGCTTCCCCATTGCTTTGGCTTTCAACATCACCAGCCTTTAAGTTCCTATCAAGACAATAAGTCGTTACCTGTTAAGTTTTCAGATAAATATATTAAGTATTATTCACAGCGCGAAATTTAATCTGAGCTCTTGCGGTCATATTCAGGGATTTTATTAAATGGAGTACTTTTATGCATGTTCAAACCTATGATTTAAAACATAGTAATGTGGGATATAACCTTGGAGTGGTTGGAGTAGCATTAGTGCTCGCTTGGATTGGTATTTATAAGTTTACGCCAACCGAAGCGATGCTCATTGAACCGCTAATCGCAAATCATCCTGCAATGAACTGGCTTTACAATCTGTTCTCAGTGCAAGCTGTGTCTAACATGGTGGGTGGCGCGGAGATCGTTGTTGCGATTGGACTGATCGTTGGATTTAAGAAACCGACAGTAGCTTTCTACTCAGGCATTGCGGCAGCGGCTATCTTTGTTGTGACACTCAGCTTCCTGATTACAACGCCAAACGCTTGGAAAGTATCGGATGGCATCTTAGTCACTAACTTCTTCCTAGTGAAAGATATCCTGTTTTTAGCGATCGCAATTAGCGTAATCGAACGTAATAAACCTCAAAAGTAACTGTAAATCTAGAAGTGGCCGTAACTAGAATTAACCTTAAACCGTGAAATAAAAAGGCTCGAAGCTGGCTAGAAGGACGCTGCCAGCTTCTAATGTATAAAGCACTGATACTCTCCTAATCAGCTAACACCTTACGATAATAGTTGGCATCTTGATGTTCTCCTTTGAACACCGCGTAGTTCTCAACATGCTCGACCAATTCAAAACCTGTATTGGATAAGATTTTGTTGGAACCGACATTGCCCACTAACGCATAGGCATCAACATATTTAAGGTTGGTCTGCTGCGTCAAATAGTCTAGAAACTGCTTTACCGCGTTAGACGCAATGCCTTTTGAAGCAAAGGAATGACCAACTCGATAGCCTAGCTCTCCACTTTCAGAGCTTTGGTCGATATCGCGAATGTTGATTCTTCCACATACAGTGCCATTGATGTCTTTGATCAACATAGGGATCATCTCACCGTTCTCATATTCAGTGAGAAAGCTCGTGATTTGCTCGGCAACACCCTCATAGGAATAGAAACGGTCTTCCCTAGCTGGAACAAATTGCTCAAACCACTCTCTATTTTCGACCTCAAAATCCAAGAGCGCACTTGCGTCATTCAGTTGAAGTAAGTGTAAAAATACATCCATGACAAATACTCTAATGTTTCCCTAAAAAGCCGCACCTTATGATTCATGAATCGTGGCTTATTAATTCGGTTACGGTAAATCTCTCAATTTCTTGGCTGGGTTACCTGCGTATATACCTTTCTCAGTAATGTCTTTCGTTACCACACTGCCCGCGCCGATTACTGCACCTTCGCAAATGCTCACAGACAGAACTGCAGCGTTAGAACCAATCGTGACGTTGTCAGCTATCAAGGTACGTCCCCAACTGTTTGGGTTAGGATCTGGTTTGCCCTCTTTGAATAAGTCGTTGGCAAACATGACTCCGTGACCAACAAAACAATCACTTCCAATGGTCACATACTCGCAGATAAAGGTGTGAGATTGAATCTTACTTCTCGCACCTATCACGGTGTTCTTTTGAATCTCAACAAAGGGGCCAACGAACACATCATCTTTAAGCTCACAGCTATAAACGTTACTTGGTTCGATAATAGTGACATTCTCGCCACAGGTAATATCAGTAATCTGTGACTTTAATATTCTTGGACTTGCCATACTTCACTTCCTCTCGACATTAGCGTCACAATTCAACCTAAGCGATTGTGCCGTATGCATTAAAGTGCATCAAATAGATGTGTTGAGAGTTGGTAATGGATCAAAGATTCTGCATAAATTAAAACAGTCCCACCAGCATAACTGACAACAGTACGCCACCAATAAAACTTGGAGTGTGGAATGGCCGAGCTTTAGATCTAACGTACTCTTTTTGAAGGTCTTCTTGGTAAGTTTTAATGGCGAGTTCTTTTACGTAGTTATTTTGCATAATAAGCTCCTACTTAATCAGTAAGAGAAGCTTAAGACTTGAAGTTAGGTTGAGGTAAAGCAAAAAATCAGATTAATTGAACACTTTATTTTTGTTACTCGAGGATTACTCTGAACACATCGTTATTCACGCCGCCAACATCGACTAACTCTCCCGGTTTCATTAGAAGCGAGGTGTTAAGCTGTCGTGTTGAACGTGGCTCTTTTGTTTCTCGAATCACTAACATATCGACAAAGTAGCCAGAGTCTTTCTTTGATATTGAGCCCGAAAACGTAACGCTTTCAACCCTATCGGCAAGGACTGAATTGAATGTTTTATCCTCTAAAACACCTGCGGAGATGGATGTATCACCATAAAATAGCGTGATGGTTGTTGGGTCGGGTACCAACTCTTGATTGGACGAACACCCTATTAGGGTAAGGCATAGCAGTAAAATGGCTCGAAATTGCATAAACGGGTTTCTTTATTACGTTAAGCGTCTGTTTTTCATATTAAAACACTTCAACCTTATAAATACCATGTTTACGGGATAAGCTTAGGTGTGTCGCTTCGATGGATTTGAGTAATGAGGTGAACGGATCAGATCACGGCCTGTTGAATTTGCTCCCTATTTGGAAGCTAAACCGAGATCTGATCGAGATTATCGAGAAGGGTTCAATTGATTTAAGCAACAACGTCTTGTGGAGGTGTCCCTTCACAGTTAGAAACGACAGCATCAATTTGTACTAGAGCATTCGTTGGGATTTCTGAAACCCCGACTACCGTTCTTGCAGGCAGCTCAGCATTAAAGAATGTGGTGTAGATTTCGTTTACCGCATCAATATCTGAAATATCCTTAAGTTGAATATTAATTTTCACCGTATCGTCCATGCTATGGTCAACGCTTTCAATTATCGCCTTAATATTATTTAAGCATTGTTCAGCTTGTTCTTTTACACCACCAGCAACAATTTCATTTGTTTTCGGATCTAAAGGTAATTGTCCTGAAATATGATTGTAGTGAGAGAAAGCCACTGTGTGCGAATAAGGCATAAATGGTGCAGCATCGGTATTATTGGCTTCTATTACCAGTAAACGAGTGTCTTCAGGTAATTGTGGCGGTGTACCGTCGCCATGTGAAACGGATGTATCAATTTGAATTAAAGCACCCATTGGTAATTCAGCGGCATTAACAACGGTACGAGCAGGAACATAGCTTGGGAAGAATTTAGCACATACTTCATTTACCACTTCCGCATCTGCGATATTTTTTAGGTAGATAGTCGTTTTAACCACATCATTCATTACATGACCAATGCTTTCTAGAATAGCTTTGATGTTTGATAGACATTGTGCTGTTTGCGATTCGATACCACCATCAACCAACTCACCTGTGGTTACATCTATAGGCAACTGAGCTGAAAGATTGTTGTAGTGAGAAAAGGCTGCAGTCTGCGTGGACACAGTACTTTGAGGTGCATTATCCGTATTTCTTGATACCTTAACTAGTGCGCAAGGTGCTTGTGGTTTAGTGCCTTCACCGTTAGAAATGAGAGCATCCATTTGAACCAGCGCATCGCTGTTTGGCAGTGCAGCGACACCCACGACATTGCGTGTTGGCAGGCTGTTGTGGAAGAAGCTTTTGTAAACTTCATCAATAGCATCGATATCAGAAATATTCTTAACGAAAACATTAATCTTCACGACATCATCCATAACATGGTCGATGCTTTCAACAATCGATTTAATATTATTCAAACATTGTTCGGCTTGATCTTTAATATCACCGACGACTATTTCACCCGTTTTAGGGTCAATCGGAAGTTGAGCAGAAAAGTTATTATAATGAGAAAAAGCGACCGTTTGTGTAGATACAGAATTAATTGGTGCGTTTTCAGTGTTTCTTGAAATTTTAATGATATCGCTACTCATCGGTATTATCCTTTTAATAAAATAGGTATACGTATTTATATTTAACAATCGTATTTTGAAGAATGATTAAAGTAGCGCCATGTTAGTTTAATTGTTTTAGGAGAAACGTGATAACCGTCAGGCTATCACTTAACTATAAATCAGCACGTTACAGAATAATTAGTCACAACACGACTAATTATCCGCAATATGAACGCTAACCGAGTAATAAATTCTTTCTATTTTCAGATATATTCAACAATCATGAATACTATCTCAGACAGACTGAGGAATAATTTTAGTAATTTAGAAAGAATTTGATAGGTCGTTCACACTAAAGTTCTTAGAAACCGCTTACTGACTGTATTGTTTGATTTTTATTCTTATATACGTGCATAAAGTCTTAACCTAAATAACTAATTATTTTAGGGCGCTTTTACTATATAAATACATTAATAATAAATTAGAAATTCAAACAACAACATACTGAAATTACCTACAGTTCAATACATTTGCTCATCTTGATTAACAAGGGGTGATATTCCCACAAGTTTCCCTTTTCTAAGCCCGCTCTCTCAACTACAGCCTGAGTAAATAGCTCATAGCTGAAACATGTTATGCATCAGGCAAATAACTCTTATGTTTCAAGGTCATTATCCAACATATGCCCACCAAGATAGTATGCACGCAACATGAAGATCACTTATCGCTTCATTAATTTAAATCTATTTGTCGACCTCGAAGAGAGTTCAATATCAATGATTAAACGAATTTGTTTGGTCAACTTGAGGATTAGAAAGTGAACAAAAAAACAAAACTGTTAGGCCTGAGCCTAGTCATGACCTCCCTCTCTGCTCTTGCTAGTGGTGGCTACATCACAGACCCAACCACTCACATTTCATTCAATTACGACAACGTGACCCTTGAGGTTGCTCAGCAAGAGCTTGCGACATGCCAAGGTGTTGCTGAGTCAACGCTTACAGCACCTACAGAAACCAAGAAAGGAAGCGGCGTAAAAGGCGCAGCTAAAGGGGCGGCGGCTGGCGCTGCTGTTGGCGCTATCTCTGGCGGATCTGGCTCTGACGCTGCCAAGACTGGTGCGGCGATTGGTGTTGTATCCGGTAGAGTTAGCGGCCGACGAGCAGGGGCTCAGGCCGAAGAAGATAACAATGCCATGTATGCGACGGTGTTGAGAAACTGCATGATTGATAAGAAATATAACGCCCTGAACTAAGGAGATTCGGCAATGACAAAGCGCATTAAAACAAGAGTGTTAGCAGCTCTATTGGCAGGGTTTTCCGCTCCGTCGATGGCTGATATTGCGTTCGGCTTGGGGTATCAGGAGGGTGATAAACTCTCATCTCAATACGTCGACCTGATGTTTCGTGGTGACATATTTGAGATTGGCGGTGAGTACCAGAACAGAAAGCGTGATGACCAACTAGAAGACTACGACCAAGACGCGATCAGTGAAGGCATGGCGTTTTTAAAGGTAGGCGCAGGTTACAGCTTCCCGCTTAAACGCATCACGGTTCGCCCTTATTATAATTTCGGCATAGGTGGCGCTCAGCTCAGCGACGAGGTTGATGACGCGGCCAACCCTGACGCAACCTATTTCAACGTCCTCGGTGTATCGACTAAATGGAAGTTTGCAGAGCTAAAAATGGAATGGAGAAACTACCAAGTGGACAGCGGCGAGTCAGAGGGTGAGGATCTACCTTATGACATTGATGAGGATACGTTTAACGTGTCTATTGGCATGGCATTCTAGCGATTGATTTTATGGGGCTAAACAAACTCGTTAGAGCAGTGAAGCCTTCTACTTCCTCTCCCGCCAATCAACAATATAAAGAACTAAACCGCTCTTGGAGTAGTATTGAAGTGGCGCTTAAATTCGCGACTGAATTGGGATGGGCTCGAATAGCCGACTCGACGTGCAGCATCGCTGATTCTCAGGCCTTCTAGTTGAATCAGCTCTTTCGCTTTGTTAAGTCTAACCTTCTTCAAATATTGCAGTGGTGACTCAAACGTGACATTACGGAATGCATTGTGGAAGGCAGACACGCTCATGTTAGCTTCGTCAGCAAGCGATTGAACAGTGATGGTTTGGTCGTACTCTTCATGCACTTTAGACAGCGCTTTGGCAACACGTGCGTAATGTCCATCATGATGAGCTAAATCAAACAGCACACGCCCTTCTGAACCGGTTAATGCGCGGTAGACAATCTCTGTCACCATGGCATCGCCCAATATATTGGCTTCAATGTCGCAATGTAGCGTTTTCACCAATCGGGTAAAGCTCTCTAGCATTTGCTCTTCCATTGGCGTCGATTCTAAGCCGCTCGAGTTCTGTTTGTGCTTGTTGCAGTAGCTCTCTAGAAAGCCCTGATCTTCGAGCTTTTTGACTAAGCTATGTAAACGTTGAGAATCAATGCTAATCGACAAGCCAAGCAATGGTTCTCCATTAACAGGCAAGGCTTCGCACTCTAACGGCATTGGCACACCCACCACAAGATAATCACCTGCAGCGTAAGTCACTGGCCTTTCGCCAATGTAGATGTTCTTTTTACCCTGTCCGAGCATGATAATGCCAGACTGGTAAGTAAATGGCTGACGCTGATTCCCGCCACTGCTTCTATACAACCACACGCCGCTAATTTCAGTTTCTCTGATCCCTTCGAGATCATCCCAACCTTTGTGTTCTACATAAGACTGTAATAACTGTGCGAGTGTTTTCATAAGTGGCGACTTTCCATTCCAAGTGCTAAGAGTAAGTAAGCTAAAGCAGAGGAAGAATATCAAGTTTGTAGAAATAGGCAATTTATTTGGAGGAACAGCTCTTCATTGACCTAGATTACTGTACTAATATGCAAATATAGAAATTGAGCAATATACCAAAATAACAAATTTCGCTTTACACAAGGAATCTCTGATGCAATTTACTTACGTTAACCCTACTGTTATCCATTTCGGTCAAGGCCAAATCAACGCTATCAGCCAAGCGGTTGATACTTCAAAGAAAGTACTGGTCATCTATGGTGGCGGTTCAATCAAGAGCAACGGTGTTTACGACCAAGTTGTAGAATCTTTGAAAGATCACTCTTGGATTGAATTCTCTGGCGTTGAAGCAAACCCTACCAAAGAAACGCTAGACAAAGCAGTCGCTCTTGTTAAAGAAGAAAACGTAGAGTTCATTATCGCGGTTGGCGGTGGTTCAGTAATCGACGGCTCTAAGTACGTTGCTGCAGCGGCTAAATACGACGGCGACGGTTGGGACATTCTAACGGGCAAACACCAAGTAACAGAAGCGACGCCAATCGGTGCGGTACTGACACTTCCTGCGACAGGTTCTGAATCTAACATGGGCGCGGTAATCACGCGTAAAGCGACTCAAGAGAAGCTTGCTTTCCTCAACCCTGCAGTACAGCCTAAGTTTGCAGTTATGGACCCTGATGTAATGAAGTCTCTGCCTGAGCGCCAACTGATCAATGGTTTAGTTGATGCGTGGGTACACGTGTGTGAGCAATACATCACGATGCCAACAGACGCAATGGTTCAAGACGGTTACGCAGAAACACTGCTTAAGAACCTACTTGTACTGGGTAAGCAATACGACGAGCGTGACAACGACGCATGGCGTGCAAACCTAATGTGGACAGCAAACCAAGCGCTTAACGGCCTGATTGGTACGGGTGTTCCTCAAGATTGGGCAACGCACATGATTGGCCACGAATTCACAGCACTATGGCACGTAGACCACGCACGCTCACTTGCGATCGTTCAACCTTCACTACTTCGCAACCAAATTGAAGCGAAACGTGGCAAGCTAGAGCAAATGGGTCGTAACGTATTTGGCCTAGAAGCGGGTACTGATTTAGCAGAACGCACAATCACTGCAATCGAAGCCTTCTACCACAGCCTAGACGTAGCAACCATGTTCGACGGCTACGAAACAAACAAAGCAACAGCGATTGACAATGTTGTCGCTCAACTTGAATCACACGGCTACCTACAACTTGGTGAGAATCAAGCAATCACGCCAGAGAAAACACGTGAGATTCTAGAGTCTGCGATTCACTAAGAATCGGGAAAATAGAGAGAAAGTAAAGATAGTGGTCATACAACGATGAATTTTCACATCTGACTGAACCCATTACTTTTTTCTTTCGTACAACAGAAGCAGCGTTCATTTTGAGCGCTGCTTTTTAATTTGCCCTACAAGATGCTATTAAATTCTCATAAGTCCCTAATTTTATGTGCAATCATATTTCTATATTGTTAAGGTAAACCTGTCTCTTTACTAGGTATGAACAACGATTTGAACAATCTCAAGGAAATGGTTAAGTTTAAGTCACTTAACAAGTGGTATGGTGATTTTCATGCCCTAAAGGATATCGATTTAAATATTGAACAAGGAGAGATAGTGGTGATTTGCGGGCCGTCTGGTTCGGGTAAATCAACCTTGATCCGTTGTATCAATCAGCTAGAACCTTTCGAAAGTGGCGAACTTTCCGTGCTAGAACAAGTACTCCCGAGTAAGTTCAACACACCGGGCCAAGTCGGAATGGTGTTTCAGCACTTTCATTTATTCCCCCACCTTACCGTGCTTGAGAACCTAACTCTTTCTCCGATACGTACGCTGAAAAAAAGCAAACAAGAAGCCGAGAAGATAGCAATGCACTATCTCGAGCGTGTGCACATTGCAGAACAAGCCAACAAATACCCAGTGCAACTTTCTGGCGGCCAGCAACAACGAGTGGCTATCGCCCGTTCTCTGTGTATGAAGCCGGAATTACTCTTATTCGATGAACCAACTTCAGCGCTTGATCCGGAGATGATCAACGAAGTGCTCGATGTGATGGTTGAACTGGCGAGCGAAGGCATCACGATGGTGTGTGTGACCCACGAAATGGGCTTTGCTAAACAAGTGGCCGACCGCGTTATCTTCATGGATGAAGGACAAATTGTGGAATCGAATACTCCACAAGCGCTCTTTGAAAACCCTCAACATGAACGTACTCAAGCGTTCCTAAATCAGATCCTGACTTATTGATGTTGATTCGAATTATTAAACCCGCCCTTTCCGCTCTAATACAAATAGTTGTACTGGTGGCCGCTGTTGTTTGGATTCTCGATTCTGGCGCACAAACCATGGGATACAGCTGGCAATGGGAGCGCGTGCCGGACTATATTGCTTTCTATGAAGATGGCGAATGGTGGCCTGCTGAATTAGTTGAAGGGCTACTGGTTACTATCAATATCTCGTTGATTTCTTTAGTCGCGACACTGATCATTGGTTTAACGACAGCGCTATTGAGAAACTCCAATTCTGTGGTTGGACGCACCTTAGCCACCAGCTATGTTGAGTTGATTCGTAACACGCCGTTATTAGTACAAATCTATTTGCTCTATTTTGTGTTTGGCCCCGTATTAGGGCTGGATCGTTTTAGCACTGCCGTTTTAGCCTTGGCACTTTTCCAAGGTGCTTACACCGCCGAAATCTTCCGTGCTGGTCTAAATGGTATTGCGAGAGGACAATTTGAAGCAGCTCAATCTTTGGGTTTATCAAAGACCTATACTTACTGGGATGTGATTCTTCCTCAGGTGGTGCAACGCACCTTGCCACCTTTGACTAATGAAGTGATCTCTCTTATCAAAAACTCTTCGATTGTGAGTGTCATGGCTATCTTTGACCTAACAACCGAAGCCAGAAACATCGTTTCTGAAACCGCGATGCCATTTGAGATTTGGTTCTCTGTGGCGATCATTTACCTTGCACTTACACTTTCACTTTCTGCCGTTGCAGCTTGGCTTGAGCATAAGCTCGGAGCTAACTGGCGAACACAATAAGGATTTATCAGCATGAAGCTATTTAAAACCGCAATTACAGCCCTACTTGCGCTTGCCGTCAGTTTGCCTGCACTTGCTTCTGAAACGCCTAACCTAGACAAAATAAACGAACGTGGCTCTCTACGCGTTGGTATGTCGACGTTTGTTCCTTGGGCGATGCGTAACAAACAAGGCGATCTTGTTGGCTTTGAAATCGATGTAGCGAAGCGCCTTGCCGAAGATTCGGGTTGGAAGGTCGAATTCGTTCCTACGGCATGGGACGGCATCATCCCTTCTCTACTTTCGAACAAGTTTGATGTAATCATCGGCGGTTTATCTATCACTGAAGCTCGCGCTAAAAGCGTATTGTTCACTGAACCTTACTCGCATTCTGGCGTTCAACTAGCGGCGAATAAAGAGCTAGCAGAAGGTTTTACACAAATCTCTGATTTTGATTCTCGCCGTGTGAAAATTGCCGCTCGTCGTGGCGCATTCACGGTTCAAGTAGCTCGTGAAACCTTCCCTAAAGCGAAAGTTCTACAGTTCGATGACGATGCTCAAGCATTCCAAGAAGTATTAAACGGCAACGCACACGCGGTTATCGCATCTAGCCCGAAACCAGAACATGAAGCGATTAAAAACGCAGACACGCTATTTATTCCATTTGAAGAACGCCTATCAAAAGGTAATGAAGCATTTGCAGTTCGCCTAGGTGAAACTGACAAGACAGAATTCTTCAACGAATGGATCAAAGCACGTACTGAAGACGGTTGGTTGAAAGAGCGCTACGAGTACTGGTTCTCTACTCTCGATTGGCAAGACCAGATTGCTCAAGGTCAGTAATCAGAACTTGAATCAAGGCAGTGCATTGTTTGCGCTGTCTTGTTTAAGACAACGAGATAGCTATAACCTCATAGCCACCTCTCACAACACATCAATTATTATCGTTTAAACAGGAATGACGTGAGTAGTACTAGCGCATTAACAACACCTAAGCCCAACGTTCATATGAAGCCTTGGTATCAACGCCTTAACCTTTTAGATGGCGTGTTATTCGCTGTCATTTGTGTGTTTGCAGGCTGGCTTTATTATCGTTCTGCTGTTGGTATTAACTACCAGTGGCGCTGGGAAGATGCGTTTACCCTGATTTTCATTCCACCTTCTCAAGGTAATATTCCTTACTTTTTCCAAGGCTTGATCGCAACGTTACGCTTGAGTGTTTGGAGCATGGTGTTAGCTCTCTCTTTTGGCACATTACTTGGCGTTGCAAGGCACTCTAAAATTGCTTTCTTTCGTACGCCTGCACTGATTTTTATCCAGCTGGTTCGAAATATTCCACCACTGGTTTTTGTCTTCATATTCTATTTTTTCGTTTCTAACCAACTGATTCCATTACTTGGTTTAGAAAGTATCTTGCGTGAACACAATGGCGAGATTAACGCTGTTCAAGCCTTTCTGTTTGGTCCTGCTAACCTTTGGGAAAACTTGGCGTCTGGTGTTATCTGCATTGGTTTGCTCTCTTCGGCTTACATCGCAGAAGTGATTCGAGCTGGCTTAGAAAGTATTCCTAAAGGGCAATGGGAAGCGGCCGATTCACTCGGCTTATCGGCGTTGTCTAAGTATCGATTTGTGGTTGGCCCGCAAGTATTAACGGCCATCACACCGCCATTGGCTGGCCAAGCAATCTCTTTGGTTAAAGACACGTCGATTGTGTCTCTGATTTCGATCCAAGAGATGACTTTCGTTGGTACTGAAATGGCAAACTCTTCAGGTTTGATCTTCGAGATCTGGCTGATTGTAGGCTTCGTATATTTTGCTTTATGCTTTGTGCTTTCACGCCTGTTCAAAGTAATTGAGCAACGTTCTAGTGCTTACCTTAACCATCAGTAACGTCATTAATCAGAAGTACCGACTCGCCCAACTATTCATCACCCTTACCCATTTCACCTGATTGGTTTAAGTTATTGACCAATCAGGATTTATTCCTTCATATTTCTTCTTAGAAACACAGCAAAATACTCGTCTAATCACTATACTTAACCTATCGAACTACGTTGATTCATCTCAAGGACATTGCTCAACATGGACAATCATAAAGAAAGAGCTTTTTACGCCGTTGTCGGCGCATTGGTTGGAGACGCCGCTTCAATGGGGTTGCACTGGCTGTATGACCAAGAGAGGATCTTACACGTAGCGGGTTTTGAGCCAGAATTTCGCTCTCCGAATCAGTTCGATTATCAAGACAAGGGCTACTTTGCTCACCAAGGAAAAACCGCAGGTGAACAATCGCAATATGGTGCTCAGCTATTGGCGATGGTCGATAGCTTAGTCGACAACCAACAATACGACGAAGCGAGCTACATCAAACACTTCCGCTTCTGGTTTGATTTTGGTGGTAGTTGGAAAGGCTACATTGATAAAGCGACTCGTATGAGCTTGTTGAACATCCATCAATTAGAATTGGCAAACGCCCCAATTACAGCGTGTGGCGCGGATGATACTCAATTGCCAGCTGTTTCAAAAATCATCCCATTGGTCGCATGTACTTACACCTCTCACACCTTACCAGCGATGGTAGAGAGCGCGGTACGAGTGACCAACAACAACGACAAAGCCGTGGAATGGGCGCAAGCCATCACCCTACTGATTCAAGCGGCAATTCAAGGCAACTCGCCACTGCAATCGGTAGAAATGGTGCGACAAACTTGTAGCAAGTTCATACACGATCAAATCGACGAAGCACTGGCTGATCCTGAGCTTTCGATTACAGATGCCGCGAAGAAGTTTGGATTGCATTGCGAATTGAGCGCTGCGTTCCCCTTGCTGATTCGCATCATTGCTGGCGCTCAGAGCTTTAAACAAGGTATTCGTGACAACATCTTATGTGGTGGTGACAGCTGCGGTCGTGCGATTGTAATTGGCGCGGTATTAGCGGCGTGTTTCTACGAAGAAGATGGCGGAATTCCAACCGAATGGCTAAAACAAGTCAAACTCAATGGCGGTGTGCTGTCTTTGCCTATTGAGTGATTCCCACAATAACGAACTAAAGTCTGACATAAGACAAGCACACTTCTAGGTCAGAGACTGTCATTCCTCTAAGGTTGGAACACACTGCGATAACTCATTCTTTAGCCAAACCACAAACGGGCTTTCTGGCTGATCGCGCTTGTCATCTTGTGTGAGCAATATGTACTGATGGCCGGAAGGCACAAAGCCAAACGGTGCGATTAAGTTGCCTCTATTCAAATCATCAACCACCAATGGATAAGAACCTAGAGCCGCTCCTAGCCCATCAACGGCCGCTTGAAAGCAGAAATAGAAGTGTGCAAAGGTCTGGTTTGATATAGCTTGCGGCACCATTCCGCTATCAAACTCACTATCTTTGGTGATGGATACCCAGTGGCTCCAAGCGTTTGGTCGCGTGGCGCTGTGCAGTAATTTCACATCGGCTAGCTTGTCTTTGACCTGTTGCCAATAATCAGGCGAGAACACCGGGCCAACCCATTCTTCGACTAACGGAATCTGTTTGTAATGCTCGGTTACGTTGAAGTCGTCTCGGCGAATGGCCATATCTAATCCAGTTGCGCCTAATGTCACAGGTCCACCTGCGGTAGACAATCGAACATCAATTCCGGATTCGTTATAGAAATCACCGAGTCGAGGCATTAACCAACGCATGGTCAATGTGGGTTCGCATGAAACTTCCAACGCTTGATGATTCAGCTGATTAAGCTTATGGACTCCAGTTTCCAAGGCTTGGAACGCTTGCTCTGTGTAACCTTTGAGTAATTCCCCTTCTTTGGTGAGACACACATTCCTGCCCTGTTTATAGAACAAAACTTGGGATAAGTGATTTTCCAATACCTTGATCTGCTTACTCACTGCTCCATGTGTGATATTGAGTTTATCCGCCGCTTCACTGTAACTGCTCGAATGCGCTGCTATGTGGAAAATATGAAATGCTTTCAAATGTCTCATTTGTGATTTTTTCTCACAGATAGGTGGAATTCATTTCGATTATAGGCAGCAATAAAAAACCATACAATGCTGGCTCATCAAATATAAAGAGTTGGAGTCATTATGGAGTGGTTAAGCCTAGCAGTATTGGGACTATTGATTGTTATTAGTCCAGGAGCTGATTTCGTTTTAGTTTTGAAAAACAGTGTCAATCAAGGAAGACAAGCAGGGATTTGGACTGCAATAGGTGTGAGTTTAGCCATTTGTGTTCACATCAGTTACTCAATGCTTGGGATCAGTTACTTAATCTCACAGAATGAGCAGCTGTTTGATATGATCAGATACGCAGGCGCAGCCTACCTTATTTATCTAGGGCTAAAAGGTATCTTGAGTGCGGACAACAAGCTTGCACCTATGGAAGATGCAAAGCAAAGCACCAGTGTTTGGCGCTATTTAGCCCAAGGCTTTTTATGTAACGTGCTCAACCCAAAAACCATGTTGTTCTTCTTGAGCATCTTCAGCCAAGTCATCTCACCTGATGCAGAAAACCAGCATGTCGCACTCGGCTATGGACTTTACATGATCGTTCTTCACGGCTTATGGTTTGGCGTTGTCGCTATGCTGTTTACGTCAAATACATTGCAAAAGCACCTATTGAGAGCAAAGAAAAGGCTTAATCAAGCGTGTGGATTTGGTTTAGTGACGTTCGGAGCACTGTTGGCAATTAAATCGTAAACAAGCGAGTCAGAAATAGAATGCGATTCAATCGACTGAATCGCATCTAACTGGATCTTGGTAAACCTCTAGACAAGATTCATCGGTCTAATATCGGCACTATCAGGGAAGATAGTGTTGAGTTGTTTCACTTCTACCGATAAATGTTGGTTGAGCACGCCCTTGATAACCGAGCGCATATCAGTCGTTGGATTAAGGTCTCGACCCTCATATAACTGGCTTTGGCTCAAGCCCGGCCAATTAGCGATAACCTTACCACCCGCTCCTTTCAACGATGGCAGCGCACCGCCCGCAACAAACATGACGTTGCCGGTGCCATGATCGGTGCCTTTAGTGCCGTTTTCTTTTGCTGTTCGACCAAATTCACTGGCCGCGATGATCACTGTCTTCTGCCAACGACCACCTAGTGAAGCCTTGAGAGCCGCTAACCCAACATCCAAAGTTTTAAGTTGATTACTCAACCGTCCATTTACGCTGCCTTGATTGGCGTGAGTGTCCCATCCACCGAGTTCTAACGCTGCGATGTTTGGTCCGTTATCAGCCGATAAGATATCGCCTGTTTTGCCCATCAGTGATTTAAACTGTTTGCCGACACCTTGGCCTCCCACCAATTGATCTATCTTCATGACACTTTCAAAGTTTGAAGACAGCATTTGATCACTTTGAAACAGCTCTTCCAGCAGTTCTGTTTGTTTATCGCGTGTTTTTAAGCGGTTTGGGTACCAACTTGCCACGGTCGATTCGCCCTGCATGATGAGCGGTAAGCCCGAATCAATCGCTATTCCATCGTATTTTTCTGAGCTCAACGTGAGTAAACGGTTAATCCATCCTACGGTGTTAAACGGGTCGGAAGTGCCGTTCTCTAATATCTTCTGTCCATCAAAATGTGAACGTTCACGATAAGCGGTTGAACAAGCGTGAACAAAGCTGAGTTCGTTACTTTCATACCATTGATGGCACTGCTTTAGGGATGGATGAAGCCCAAAGAAATCATCCAACTTCAGTAGCTGTTCTGGTTTCAATCCGATGTTGGGTCTCAAATTAGAGTAATCAGGATCGGCATGCGGCACTACAACATTTAAACCATCCATCGCGCCACGCAGTGATACCCAAATGAAGATATTGTCTGAAGCTGTTTTTGCAAAGCTTGGAAATGGCACCATCGCACTGACGCCAACAGCCGCCGCAATGCCCATAAACTGACGGCGGTTAATACTATGTGGCGCTTTATTCTGAGAACAATCTGGCTTTTTCATACCCACTCCTAACGATATTGAAACTGCGGGCTTAGCCACAACAGGGAAAGTTGCATTGCAGCGCTGTCGGCTTTGTTCAATACAATTTGGGTGTGTTCATCAATAGCATCGCCATATAAACCCGCGCTCACTTTATCCACTACCGCTTTCGGTTTAACTCCCGACGCTTTAGCCGATTTTATTGCAACAGACGCAAGCCTATTCGCAACTTGCATACGTTGAGTCAACGCCGAAGGGCTATTGTAGTCTCTGTCTTGATCCGACCAGCCTGCTGGTGAACCCGGTTTAAAAGGAGGCTGCCCTAAATTGTTGAGTGCATTGAATGCCTGTTTCTCGTTTAAAGAAATATCGGCACTACGAAGGACGGCAAACAGCCACTCCCTCGGCGGTCTAAAACGATTGGGGTTAGGTTTACTCGCCTCAGCGCTGTTCAATAACAAGCGATAAATAGGCAGTAAATTCCCCTCTCCTTTCAGATATTCAGCAACCATTTGATCTGAGAGTTCTTTAGGCGTGTCGCCAATGAAATGCTGGCATAGCTTACCAACCAAATGCGTAGCAGTGTCTTTGTGGATCGCTAATGTTTGTAGACACGACTCTCCTTGCGAGACGCCGGATTGAGAATAAGCCTTTCCAAGCAGTGTGATACTTCCTGGCTCATGCAGGTTATTAGCAAATCGAAAGCCAGCATCAGGAGATTTGAATTTAATGCCCCAGCCTGAAATTGCTTTTGCTAAAGCAATAACATCTTGCTGAGTGTAAGAACCATCAACGCCAAGAGTGTGGAGTTCTAAGATCTCACGAGCGAGGTTCTCATTGAGGCCCTTATTACGGCGCTTTCCGACTTTTGAATTGGGACCAATCGAGAGTTGATTGTCGAGATAAAGCAGCATCGCAGGATGTTTAGAAGTAGCCATCAGCATCTCGCCAAAGCTACCATTCCAATGCTGACGAACCACATCGTTTTCTATACTTGCCGCTAAGGGCATCAGTTTTCGATTATCGACCGAGATAGCAAAGTGATTGCTCCAAAACTGAATGATGCGCTCTTGAAAACCATAAGGCGTTTTAACACTTTGTAGGTGGCGAGCTTGAGCTTGTTGTCGATACTGCGTTCGAAAAAAAGACTGCGCTTCTTTCTTCATAGCTTGCATCTGTTGTTCGTCACCCTTGGCCTTCATTCGTTGTACACGATTCTCTCCTACTTTAATCAGAGTAGATTCGGTACTCGGTAAGTCTTGTATAGCTTGGTGAACGAATGGCTTTTTATCCAACTGTTCTACAGGAGAATAATAGGTTGTTTGACCTAATCTAGGCCCAAAACCAAACCTTTGTTCACCCACGATTTTTGAAGTCGGGTAATAATTCATTGCACACTCCCTTACGCTCGATCTTTTCTAAGTGTAATCGCTTAGTCATCAAGCATAGGGAGCTTTACAAGGTTTTACGTTAGATGGGTGTCAGGTGCCTATCAAGTTACAGACACGGTGTGATCATTTTGAATGAATGTCTATTTACGCCACATATAGACAAACTGCTCGTTCTGAGAGGTGATTTCAAAGCCAAATCTCAGATACAACTGCCCAACTCGATTACCTTGCAGGTAACAAAGTTCGATGCGTTTATTGAGGCTGTCAGCCTTAGTTAAGCAATCTTTCAGTACTTGGCTGCCAATGCCCTTTCCATGATACTCAGGCAGTAAGAAGAATCGACAAAAATAAAAGTGCTCGCCTTTGTCTTGTAACAACACACTGCCAATCGCTTTACCTTGATATTCAATGATTTCAGGTCGTTCTTCTGCCCACTCTTCAGCGTGTATATCTCGTTGAACCTGCTCATCCCAGCCAAATACGGCTTTGATTGGTTCAAACTCAGCGGCTTTCTTAAGCTCAAACAGAAATTCATAATCTGATGACTGAGAAGGTCTTGTTGAATACGAAAGAGCAGCTTTAACCATGTCCATATAATGTTGATTCCTGTTACTTTTCTACCGGGTTTAGTTATCAAGCCTAAGATAAGTGCATGGTGTATTCTTGATGTTCTGTGTGCTCATCAGTTTGTTCGCTCACAATAGAGAAACCTTGAGACAAATAGAACTCAATGGTCGCTTGGTTCTCTTTATACACATTCAAAGACAGATTCGGGCATTCAAGCTTCGCGTGTTGGATAAGTTGCTTACCAACACCACAACCTTGATGCTGCGGGCTCACAAAGATCGCAGCTAAAATCCCTTCATAAAGCGAATAAAAGCCACGAACCTCACCGTCTATTTTATACACGTAAGTTGTTGATGCTGGGATGTATATATCGCGCATATTACCCACTTGCGACTCCCAGAACTCAGGAGCCACAAAATCATGCGCCTTGATCGAGGCGGTTAACCAAATATCTATAACGGTTTCAATATCGGCTGGACGGTATTCTCTGATCATCTTAATTCTCTGAAATTATTGCGGTTCAATATGCGAATCAGTATGCCGAGAAGCGACTTAAACTTATTGAAGATTTACGACAATTGTTTGAAACAATGGTTACTGCTTCTTAACGTACTTCGCTGTAACCAGCATTTCACCGCCACCATCCAGCTTGCAATCTAGTTGGTGATCTTTACCTTCGTTGATGCGTCGAATCACGGCTTTAGTGCCGATTTTCAATACGCTAGAACTTCCTTTAATTTTTAGATCTTTAATGAAGGTAACTTTATCTCCACTTTCCAATACAACGCCATTCACGTCCTTAACACGCGCGGCTTCTCTTTCTAAACGCTCTTCTTCTGGGTTCCATTCGTAGGCACACTCAGGGCAGATTAGGTTGTTTTGGTCTGGGTAGACATATTCAGATTGGCATTGCGGACAAGGAGGTAAAGACATACGTTAATACTTCATTTAAATAGAATTTGTTCCATTTTAATGGCTCTTGTCAGGCTTAGCGAGCATAAATCTAACAAGTTTTACAGAGAACTAATTGTCTTTAAAAAAAGAGCCGTTCCTAAAACGAACAAACACAGCCGCTAAGCTGTGTTTGTTTAAAAACTTGAGAAGCGGAAAGGTTTAACGTTCGACTTTTGGTGAGTAAATCGAATAAGCGGTGATTTGCCCTGCCACGATTGCAGAGAACATGAATAGCGCCGACAAACCGATGCTCGGGATAGGCAGAATCGATTGTTCAAACACCGACTGGCTGGCACTCACCAATACTCGGCTACCCGGAACCAAGATGATGATCCCTTGCACGATATAAATAGAGCCCGTGAGCTCCATCTTTTTAGCAATCCAAGTTCCGTACAAAGTAATAAGAACCGTCGTAACCCAAGTACCGACAACCCAGCCACTATCAAAACCTAGATAGAACGGGCCCCACATACCGAGAACGGCAACTGGCAAACCAAGTAAGATGTCTTTAGGGCGAGCATTGAACATTACACCGATAGACACAGAGATCAGCACCAAGCCAGATATGTGCATCCACATCGGTACCGCATTGGTATAGTCGATGGAAACCGCTTGTCCCCATATCGCTTCACCGATATTAAGCCCCATGATAATCCCGACAAACAGCTTAATCAGCGTTAAGGCACTCTGCCCTAGCAAGCTAGTACCAGAGACTAGATCATTAAACGCCAAACATTCTAGTGCGTTGGCTATGGATAACCCGGGGACAAACAAGACAATCGAGGCGATACACAACGCCCACACCGGAATCGGCAACCCTGTACTCGCCAGAAACGCCACAAAGATACCCGTTAACAGTGCCGAGATGAATTCAACCGCGATAGCGCGACGTGAATGAAGAACTTGCTGACATACCCAAACCATCAAACCCAATAACGCAGAAAAGCCCACCGCTTCCAACGTACTGCCCACCAGCATCAAATAAGCAGGCGGAATACCCATATTGGCAAGTGCCGTCACGAATTTAGAGTAACCGACAGGTTCTGGTACAGGCTCACTGCTTGGCTGGTTAATACGAATGATCGTATTGGCCAACAAACTCAGGTTAATTGACGCAGGCTTTAGACGCTTAAGAATCACGGCGTTGTTATCGTCTGGAAATTGATAGTTAATCGCAGTTGGCGTAGCTTGGATCATCACATCAACACCATGCTTTTTTGCATAGAATTGAGTGTATTTCTCTAGCTTGTAAGGGGCACAGCCACTGCGGTGAAGAGTGTCACCAATTTCAACAATTTTGTTAATTCGGAACTGAGAAGGCATGGGTATTTTAGGGGAGACAAAATGTGCGGCAAATGTACCAAACGATAGACGGAATGACGAGACTTTTGCGTGAATTATCAACTGAACTCGTTACTTTTTTCTGCAAAGGCTTAGAAGTACCTATAACTCTACTCATTTGGGATTAGTTTACTGAATGTTTTGACCGGCTGATAAGTTAAATTTATGCATTCAGATTGTTATTAACGGACGCCAAAACACAAATAAAAATCAGTTTATGTTAACACTCCAAATTCCTTAATTTTCATAAGATTTATGACAACCAAGCACCACTGAAACAGGTTTATAAATTAAGGTCGGTTTATCGCAAAAAGCAGCATGACATTTACTAATATTTCTCGCCCTCCTTTTAACGAGATTTTAGTCACATTTTATTCACTCTGAAAACGCCAAACATGATGGAAAAACTAGCGGAGTGGTGGTTATGCGAGCACTTAGAATAAAAATGAAAGAAAAAGGTTTCGTTTTCAGTTAGATGTGGCATTATCAAACTCGTTAAGACGATGTGCGTGCATCGTATAATGGCTATTACCTCAGCCTTCCAAGCTGATGATGCGGGTTCGATTCCCGCTGCACGCTCCAAGTCTCTTAATGCCTCAGTCTTACTCATAAGACAGTGTGCGTGCATCGTATAATGGCTATTACCTCAGCCTTCCAAGCTGATGATGCGGGTTCGATTCCCGCTGCACGCTCCAACTTCTCCTTATGCTCCATGACGCACTTTCTTCCAGCGATACACTATTCAAAAATTTTTGCTGTTTGCTAAGTCCACAGTCATTAAACCTATACTGATTAAACTTATTTTGTTTAAGTTTAGATTGACCAACCAAAGCTATTAACTCCTTAAATCGCTTCGTATTTCTGACACCTATCCAAATCACACATTGCAGTTCAACTTTTAATGATTTTCAAAATTGTTCCAATTTAATAATCTTGGTCAATATCTGCAAAAATCATTGTGGTAATGTGCGCGCATTAGCAACAACCCATAAATAATAAAAAATGTTTAAAAGCAATGAGTTAACAATTAACATCGAAGCAATTAATGTCGCGCTAGCAAAAGTTGAAAATGCCAATAAAATTCAGCTAGATACATTGAAAGGTTATGTGAACAGCGAGCCTGAACAGGCTGTACTGGCTTTTCGATCGCTGAATGAAGCAGAATCAATCGACGACAAGCTTAAGAAGATCATGTCAGAGCTACCGCATCTGAGCGGCGAAGCACACCACCTGCTTGAAACTTCTATCTTACTACAGTGATTCTAACTACAGATAAGCCTCAGCCAATACAAGTTAGTTCATGTATTCCTGAACAGGTTGAGACTTATCTTTAACTGGTCATAATGTTTAACCAATGACTTAGCGGTCACACAAAGCTGTGCTGATAGGTTGAAATGAATTGGTGATGTTAGGCCCTCGCATTACTCCCAGAAGTTCCACCACTTTTTGCTGTTTTCTTCACGCTGCTGTTGGCCTTTCTCTGACCCTTTTCCTTCTTCTTTACGCTCTTGTTCCGCTTTCTTGTCTTTCTGCTTTTCTAATCCCGACTTTTCTTCGTCATTATCTATATCATCTTCAAGCTTTTCTTTCTTATCTTTGAGCTTCTCTTTACTCTCTTCGAGGGCTTCTTTCTCGTCTTCCAAATCGTCGAGTTCTTTATCTAGTTTCTGCTTATCTTTTTTGTTCTTACTTTTTTTCGCTTTCTTATTTTTCTCTTCGATCATTGAATCAAGCTGCTTCTCACGATCATCAATTTCGCCTTCAACTTTTTTAGCCTCAGCGAGCGTTTTCACTTCTTCTAAATCGGGCTTACCTTTACCAGCCCACTCAGGTTTAGCAGCAATGCTGTGGGTCGACCACGTTATTAAAGCTCCCGTTACTGCAAGTACTAGAACTGTCTTATTCATCCTTAAACTCCTATTCCTATAGTCTTTTAAAGCTAATACCTAAATAGCACTAAAACAAGGTAGCCATACCTAGCACTCATCCCTTTGAACTAGTTATGGCTTGTGTATCACCTTATAGCGTTAACGACTTCACCATACCCGCTTCAGCGTGACCAGGAATATTGCACGCGAACTCTACGTTATTATCACCATGGAAATGCCACAGCAATTGCTTCGCTTTACCCGGCTTAACTGTAACTGTGCTACCCGAGTCATGGGCGTGATTACCCATGTTTTTCATCATTTCACGGTGCTCTAACTGCTCTGAAGCAGAACCAATCGAGAATTCGTGATCAATCTTGCCTGTGTTCATCACAACAAACTGCACCACGTCGTTCGGCTCAATATCAACCTTGTTCTTAAATGTGATTTTCATATCGTCACTTAGCAGAACATGAACCACTTTATCCGGCTTTGCGCCTGTCGCAGGCATACCCACCTCGGACATGCCTTCCATATTCATCATCGAATGGTCCATCTTTCCATCCTTCATCATGCTGTGATCCATTTTTGAATGATCCATCTCTCCACTCTTCATCATCGAGTGATCCATGTTTGAATGGTCGATACTTGAATGATCAACAGTTGAATGGTCCATTTCAGCAAAAGCCGTTGCAGTAGTTAACGTCAGTGCAATCGCAATAAGTGTCTTTTTCATGATCGTTCCTTAGATTAATTCAGTTATTTATTTGTTAGTTTCACATGTTCATGTGATACGCCCGTACTCACTCTGTTTTTGGTCAGTAAGGGCTAATAATCAATACGTTATTTGTTTGTCTCGTTTTGGCTATCCGTAATCTCACGCTGTTTCCAGAGCTTAAAGATTGCAGGCAACACCAGTAGCGTAAGCAATAGTGCAGAAGCCATTCCGCCTATCATCGGCGCTGCAATTCGCTGCATCACTTCAGAGCCCGTTCCCTCGCCATACATAATTGGAATGAGGCCAATAATCACCGTAAGTACCGTCATCATCACTGGGCGAACACGCAGTCCTGCGCCCTCACGAATCGCATCCGTTAAGTCTTCACTCTGAAGTGCTTGCTGGTTCTGCTCCGCATCCCATTTCTTGTAGTGCCATGCTTGGTTTAGGTAGACCAACATGATCACACCTATCTCAACAGCAACCCCGGCAAGGGCGATAAAGCCCACACCCACCGCAATGGAGAAGTTGTAATTGAGGACATGCATCAGCCATAGGCCACCAACCATCGCGAGTGGCAATGTCAGCATGATCATCATCACCTCACCGACACGGCGGAAGCTGAGGTAGAGCAACAACATGATGATGGCGATTGTGATTGGCACAACGACACTCAAACGCTCCTTCGCACGCTCCATGTATTCGTATTGACCAGACCACGCCAGTGAATAACCCGCAGGTAAGACGATTTGATCTGTAACGACTTTTTGCGCCTCTGCCACATAAGAACCAAGGTCGCGACCTTCGATGTCAACGAACACCCAACCATTAGGACGCGCGTTCTCGGTCTTAATCATTGGTGGCCCATCTTCATAGCGAATATCTGCAACATCAGACAAAGCAATTCGCGCTCCATTTGGTGTCACTAACGGCAGGTTCTGCAGCTTAACGACAGAATCACGATAGCTTTGTGGGTAACGGACATTGATTGGGTAACGTTCTAGCCCCTCAACGGTTTCGCCCACGTTCATGCCACCAACCGCAGTCGAGATAACCTGTTGCACTTCTTTAATGCTCAAGCCATATCGCGCAGCCGAGCGACGTTTAATGTCTATCGTCACATAACGACCGCCCGCAACACGCTCGGCGTAGACAGAAGCCGTACCACTCACGCTGTTGAGGATGGGTTCAAGTTGCGACCCAATATCTTCAATCACGCTCAGCTCTGGGCCAGCGATTTTGATACCGATTGGAGTTTTGATACCGGTCGCTAACATGTCGATACGAGTTTTGATTGGCATAACCCACGCATTGGTTAAACCTGGGAACTGAATCAGATCATCAAACTCTTTACGCAGAGACTCAGTAGTGACACCGTCACGCCACTCATCTCGCGGTTTAAGCTGAATCACGGTTTCAATCATGGTTAACGGTGCAGGATCGGTTGCTGTTTCTGCTCGACCAATTTTGCCCCACGTGGTTTCGACTTCTGGAATGGTTTTGATGAGCTTGTTGGTTTGTTGCAACAACTCACGCGCCTTACCTATTGAGATGCCCGGATAGGTGGTTGGCATGTACATCAAATCCCCTTCGTCCAAAGGAGGGATGAACTCACTACCAAGCTTACTGGTTGGGTAATAAGCAGACGCCATTAAGCCAAGTGCGATAACAATCATCACCTTTGGATATTTTAGGCTGAGGTTCAGAAGCGGTTTGTACATCGCCACTAGGCTGCGGTTGACTGGGTTTTTATGTTCAGGTAGCACGTTACCGCGAATGAAATAACCCATTAACACAGGCACCAGCGTGATAGCCAAACCCGCCGCTGCCGCCATCGCATACGTTTTGGTAAACGCAAGTGGCGAGAACATCTTGCCCTCTTGCCCTTCTAGCGCGAACACAGGCACAAAACTCAAGGTAATGATAATCAGAGAGAAGAACAGCGGTGCGCCGACTTCTTCTGCTGCCTTACCAATCACCTGCCAACGGTTTTTATCAGTGAGCGGAGTCCGTTCAATGTGTTTATGAACGTTCTCGATCATCACGATGGCACCATCCACCATGGCACCAATCGCAATCGCTATACCGCCAAGAGACATGATATTGGCGTTAATACCCTGCCAATGCATCACAATGAATGCACCCAAGATACCAACAGGCAGGCTTAGTGCGATAACCAGTGATGAGCGGATATGGAACAAGAACAGCGCGCACACCACGGCGACCACGATGAACTCTTCAGCCAGCTTCTTCCATAGGTTTTCAACGGCTGAATCAATCAAAGTAGAGCGGTCATAAGTCGCGACAATCTCGACACCATCAGGTAAGCCAGCTTGCAGTTCAGCGAGTTTGGATTTGACCGAGTCGATCACTTCACTGGCATTTTCACCAAAGCGCATCACAATAACGCCGCCAACCGCTTCTCCTTCACCATTAAGTTCAGAGATACCACGACGCATTTGTGGGCCAAGGTTAATGTCAGCAATGTCACCTAATAGCAACGGAGTACCTTTGTCGGTCACTTTTAGCGGCAAAGATTGAATATCTTCGATGCTTGTCAGGTAACCGGTGGTACGAACCATGTGCTCGGCTTCCGCAATCTCAACAACAGACGCTCCTGTTTCTTGATTACCATCTTGGATTGCCTTGTTGACTTGCTGAAGCGTCAGGTCATATGCACGTAACTTGGCCGGATCAATCTGTACTTGATACTGCTTCACCATGCCGCCAACGGTCGCCACCTCAGACACACCTTCTACGGTTTGCAATTCATACTTCAAGAACCAATCTTGCAAACTGCGAAGTTCCGCTAAGTCGTGCTGACCGGTTTTATCTTGCAACACGTAGCTGTAAACCCAGCCCACACCGGTTGCATCTGGCCCTAGTGTTGGCTTAGCACTCGAAGGCAAGTTAGGTGCAACTTGGCTTAGGTACTCCAGCACTCGTGAACGTGCCCAGTACATATCAGTATTGTCATTGAAGATGATATAGACATAGGAATCACCAAAAAACGAGTAACCACGAACCGTTTCAGCTCCCGGTACAGCTAACATGGCGGTGGTTAATGGATAAGTCACCTGATCCTCAACCACTTGTGGCGCTTGCCCCGGATAACTGGTTTTGATAATTACCTGAACATCTGATAAATCTGGAATGGCATCGACCGGTGTATTTTTAACGCTGTATAAACCGCCAAATACGATGGCTACAGTAGCAACCAGCACTAAGAAGCGGTTGCTAATAGACCAGCAAATGATTGCATTGATCATAGTTCGCCCTCACCCGCTTCTAAAGATTTGAGCACATAATCAGAACCCTGCTTCGCCACTAGAAACCGAATCGTTTGACCCTCGGCAAACTCAGATAAATCAAGGTCATCACTGGCTTGGAAATTCATTTCACCCGCTTTCCAATTCCACTCAGGGACTGGCTGATGTTTTACGGTGATCATGCCAAAATCTGCCATCAACATTGTAATGTCACCCGTTACCCAAACTTCGCCAGCCATCTTGTGTTTGTTGACCTTGTAATCCACAACCTCGTACTGCCCTGACTCTGTCTTTCTCATCTCAAAGTCAATTGCCTTACCACGTTGCACATCACTCATGTCCAAGCCTTCCGCAAAGGTGAAATTCATCACCATGCCCGGCCAATCCCATTCTGGAACAGGCTGATGGTTAATCGTCACCATACGGCTGCCTTGCATAACATCGGAAATTTCACCGTTCGCCCATACGGTTTCAGCTTCTTCTTCAACACCATTAATGCGTGACAGATCAGCTGATTGGCTCGATTCAGAATCCAACATGAAGTGCGCAGAAGTGACAATGTTCTCACCTTGCTCTAGCCCTTGAAGCACCTCTATTTTTTCGCCAGCTTCACGACCAACCTCAATACGAGCAGAGCGATACTTGCCAGAACCTTCTGACATCACCACTCGAGTCATACCACCGGAGTGAATCACCGAAGATCTTGGGATAGTAAGAACGGCTTCATCACTGATTGGTTTCAATGCAATATTGGCGAACATATTTGGCTTAAGCTCGCCATTTGGATTGGAGAACTTCAAACGAACGCGCAAGGTTCGAGTTTTTGGCTCAAGGATTGGGTAAACATAATCGACATTACCCAACCACTCTTTACCGGGAATGGCATCTAGCGTCATCACCGCATTGCTGCCTGACGAGATCCAATGCGCTTGGCGCTCAAACACCTCTGCATCAACCCATACTTCGCCTAATGGGCCAGCACTGATCACCGCTTGTGCAGGTGAAAGATAACCACCTTCTCGGATATTCAAACTTGCGATGACACCATCGGCTGGCGCTTTGACTTCAATGGTTTGTGAGGCTTTGCCTTTGCGCGTAATAGCGCGGATTTGCGTCTTATCAACACCCAAGGTAATTAAGCGTTCAGTCGAGCCTTTGATCAAACCTTTACGACCCGTTTTATAAGCACTGATCAACTCTTCTTGTGCTTTAACAAGCTCTGGAGAATAGAGTGTGAAAAGCACATCACCTTTGTTTACCTTCTCACCCACTGCGTTGATGTAGAGCTTCTCAACCCAACCAGCTGCTCTTACGTTGGTTTGCCACAATGTACTTTCATCGAACGCCACATAACCCACGGTTTCAATCCGAGGAGATAGCGTTTCGAACTTAACTTTCGCTGTTTTGACACCCAGATTATTTTCTACCGACGAATCAATGAACACGGTACCGGGCTCATCTTTAACACCACTTGAGTCATCCGCGTAAACAGGGATTAAATCCATCCCCATAGGTGACTGACCCGGCTTGTCTCGCTGATAATTTGGGTCCATCGGAGCCACCCAATACAAAGGTTCATCGCTGGCTTCTGTACTCGTTGCCATTGCTGACATGTCGTGTGCTGGATTAATCAGAAAATGGTTCACACCAAAACCCAATGCACCACCGACCAATAAAGCGATTGTTGCTACTTTTACTGAACTCATTATCTATCCCTTACTGATTCTCTGTGGTTACAAGCTGTGGTTGATTTACTTGGTATTCAAAGCCACTGACTAACGCCGCCAGTTTGCTGTTAACGATGTTGAGATCGGTGATCAAACGTTGTTGCTCTAACTTAAGCGCCAGCTCATCGGTCGTTGCTAAAATGACATCGTTAAACTGGGCGGTATTGTTTTGATAGCCCCTCTCAACCGCGCTGATTCGGGCTGCGGTTTGAGGAAGCAAGGACGTTTGATAGCGACCTAATCGCTGGATCAGATTTGATCTGTCCACCAGCAATGCATTCACTTGCGCGTTCATTTGGGAAAGTAAGGTGTCTTTTTGAGATTTAGCCGCACCAACTTGATACTGAGCAGCCGATAAGTTTTTATCTTGTCGGTTCCCTGTAAACAGCGGGATGTCGACTGTCAGATAAGCACTCACCAGATCAGAAGCAGGTTCACCTGCCATGTTATTGGCTTGACGGTGTGCATACATCACTTCCACCCCAAACTGCGGGGTATAAGCTTGCTCGGCTAACTCAACCTGAGTTTGATTGGAGGAAATACTGACATCGGAGATCTTAACCAAAGGATGGTCAGTCAGCAGCTGGTAGTGCTTGGTTGAATCGATATTGGTCGCTAATTTGCTTTCCAACAACGACCAATCGATTTGGTTAGTTGCATTCAGTGTGCCCTGAGAATCAAGAACCTGAGAGCCTAGCCAATCAGAACCCAACCATTCAGAAAGCTGAGAGATTAAACGGCGCTGAACTTGCTGGTTTGCCTGAAGTTTCTCATCAAGCTTGCTCACTTGAAGCTGAGCATTAAGCAGATCTTGCGCTTCACTTTTACCAATCGAGTAATTGGTTTGTACATAGTTTTCAAGCTCAACCAACAAGCGACGATTTTGACGAATCACCGACTCAGCTTTTTGTTGATAACCTAACTCAAGCCAAAGCTGCGTCATGCTATTCGCAACCGTCAATTCTCTTGCTTGCACCTGCAAAGCTAAAGCATCTGCCTGTTGGCCTGCCTTTTTCTGTTGGAGGTTAAGCGTATCGCCACGCTCAAACTGCTGCATCAACCCTACCGATATATTGGTCATCGGGTCTTCGTCGAATTGAAAGCTATCGACAGGCAAACCGCCAAATCCAACTTTTAATTTAGGATCCATTAAGGTCGAGCTGGCAATGCCCGTTTCTCGCATCGCTTGAGACTGAGCAAAGTACTGCTTGCGATTTCCATCTTCGCTTAACGCGATCTCAATCAGTGTATTGAGTTGCTGCGTCGAGCTTGCTTGGTCATGTGCTGAAATGTGTTGAGCATTTGAAGCTGACGCCGTGGTAGCCGCGAGCGTAGCACTTGAAAACAAGGCCATAGGCAAGGCAGCAGCAACCACTAAGCTCGTGTTCATGACAAACACAGAGGTTGTTGGTTTCATATTCACAATGAATGTCCATATCTAGCGCTAATTAGCGCATAAAAAAGAATGGCTTATCAGAATTATCTAACTGATATAGCTGTATTTTTAGATATAGATTTATGCGGAAGGTGGGCGTAGCAAAGATTGAGCGCGAGTCACTTTTTGACCGATAGTCACAGAGTGATGAAGTGCGAATGAAGAGGAAATTTGGTAGTTGGCTTGAAGCGCCTGAATTGTGTGTGATGCGGTAGAACAAACAGAATAGCAACAGATATGAGCAGAATCCGAACCGCCACAACAGTTGTTGCCCATCACATGCTCTCCGTGAGCATCCATTGATTCTTGATGTGAAGCCATCTTGTCATCAGCAGACAGCTCAACATAAATAGCGTGGTCATCATGGGCAGAGTGAGCTCCATGAACAGACTGGTCGCCATTCGGCGTGCTTGCGTGAACATGATCGCTCATGTCTGGATCGCTAACGGTCACATGGCAACCGGCAGCAAATTGATTTGCGGCATCAGGATCGCTCGGCGAATCGTTGTGCTGGCAGATAGACTTATTCGACATCATCTGCGTTGCCATGATATTAGCCATCATGGCTGAAGAGCTTGAGGCATAGCTAGACATCAACATCGCAATGATGCTGAAAACAATAATCCAAGTTTTTCGGAATGTGTTTGTCATAGCTTACCTTTGAATTTACACCGCAACTATAAACGTTACCCTTAGGGTAAGGTCAATGCCATTGTGCCGATATTTGCCTGACCGTTGAAAAAACATTCATTCATAACCATGGTTTGTCGATTATTTGAACTTAAGGCATGTGTGTCCTTCAATGATAGTTCTGAATAAACAAAAAGTGCAATTCACTAAAAAGCCTTCAACACAGGTTGAAGGCTTGAATCGTTACCCTAATTTATTGTCTTGGTCACCTAGATGACGAGCTCATCTCGAACCATTAAGTGACTCACTCCACTCTTTCGATAATCGTTGCAATACCTTGCCCCATACCAATACACATGGTTGCGAGTCCATATCGACCACCACGCTGTTCCATAATATTGATAAGGCTACCGACGATGCGAGCACCCGAACATCCTAAAGGATGACCCAGTGAAATCGCTCCACCATGCAGGTTCACTTTATCTTCACGCTGCTCCCATAAGCCTAAATCTTTTAAACACGGGATAGCTTGCGCTGCAAAGGCTTCATTCACTTCAGCAAAATCGATATCTGCGATCGTTAGATCAGTCTTGGCTAACGCTTTTTGGGTTGCCGGTACGGGCCCATAACCCATAAGCGCCGCTGGCACTCCCGCAGAGGCAGAAGAGATAACTTTAGCTCTTGGTTTAATGCCGAGCTCGATGGCTTTATCTTCACTCATCACCAGCAAACAAGATGCGCCGTCAGACAAGGCCGAAGACGTACCTGCCGTTACGGTTCCTCGCGGGTCAAACGCAGGGCGAAGCTTAGACAAAGATTCAGCGGTGGTTTCAGGACGAATCACCTCATCATGCTTAACCAAGATTGGCGCACCGCTTTCGTCATGACCCATGGTTGGGACAATCTCGTTATCAAAGCGACCTTCAAGTGTCGCTTCGTGCGCGAGTCGGTGCGAACGAGCGCCCAGTTCATCTTGCTCTTCACGCGACACGTTATGCAGTTGCCCAAGTGCTTCCGCCGTTAACCCCATCATCGCAGAAGCTTGTGCCATATTACGGTTGTATGGGTTTAGGTTGATGCCTTTTGTCATCGGGATATGACCCATATGCTCAACACCACCAACGAGGACAACATCAGCATCACCCGCTTTGATCGAGCGCGTTGCCATGTGCAAAGCATCCATCGACGATCCACACAAACGGTTCACCGTTGTTGCTGGTACTTCTTCAGACAGCCCAGCTTGCAGTGCTGCGACCTTCGCAAGGTTAACGCCCTGCTCTTCTGTTTGCTGCACACAGCCCCAGATCACATCATCAATCAGAGTGGATTCAACCTTTGGCTGACGCTTTAGCATCGCACTCATTAAGTGAGACGAAAGATCATCGGCTCGAACATGTCGAAATACACCATTTTTTGAACGCCCCATTGGAGTTCGAATCGCATCTACAATCACTACGTTTTTCATATTTCTTGCTCCAAGTTACGCGTAAAAATTACGGTTCAGTTCAACACGGTCACGAAGACCTTGAGGGATAGCATATAAAGAACCTAAGTCTTCATATTGTTGGGCAATCTCTAGCAACTTATCTAGACCCATGCTATCCATGTAGTAGAAGATTCCGCCACGGAATGCCGGGAATCCAGTGCCGTAGATAAACGCAATATCACCCTCGGCAGCTGAAGAAATAATGCCGTCATCTAAACAGCGAATCGCTTCATACATCATCGGTAACATCATTCTCATTGTGATGTCTTGAGGCTCCATTGAGATTGGTGCATCACAAAGGCTTTCAATAAGCGCAGTGGTTTCCAAATGGTTTTCTGGCTGTAAGCGACCTTTGCGATCCGCTTTGTACAGATAGAAACCTTCTTTTGTTTTTTGTCCTAAACGTCCTTTCGCCACAGATTCCGCGATCAGATTCGCTTCAGGCTTAGCTAAACGCGTTGGGAAGGCTTCGCTCATCACATCAATGCAGTGATCCGCGGTATCGAGTCCAATCACATCAAGCAGATGCGCTGGCCCCATTGGCCAACCAAACCCTTTGCTCATCACTTTGTCGATTTGAGCAATATCACCGCCCGCAACCAACAGTTGGTTGAAAGCCAAGAAGTAAGGCGTTAGGCAGCGATTGACCAAGAAGCCAGCACAGTCGTTCACCACGATAGGCGTCTTGTCAAGTGCCAGAACGTAGTTGACTGCGGTTGCAATGGTTTCCGCTGATGTTTGCTCACCTTTAATCACTTCAACCAACGGCATGCGGTGCACCGGGTTAAAAAAGTGAATGCCACAGAAATTCTCTGGGTTCTTTAATGAGTGTGCTAAGCCACTGATCATCAAAGTAGATGTGTTTGATGCAATCATTGCATTTGGCGCAACCTGTTCAAGCTCAGCTAGCACCTTTTCTTTTACGATTGGATTCTCAACGACCGCTTCTATCACCAAATCACAGCTGTCTAACGCTGCATTGTGCAAAGTCGGCACGATACGATTGAGCACTTCACCCATCGCCTCTGGGCTCTTACGACCGCGAGTCACTTGCTTTGAAAGCAGTTGATTGGCTTCATTTAGCCCTAACGCTAAGCCCTGTTTGTTGATGTCTTTGAGTACCACATCCAGCTTTTTATCCGCGGTAACATAAGCGATACCACCGCCCATAATACCCGCGCCGACCACACCCACTTCTTCGGTTTTCTTGCCGCCTTTAGCGTGTTTCTTTGCGGTCGCTTTTACTGCCATGTCGCTCAGGAAAACATTCACCAAAGCGTCTGCTACACCACTTGCGACACATTTGATGATTCCCGCTTGCTCAAGCTTTAAGGCTTCATCGCGAGAACAACGAGCGCTTTTAGAAATCGTGTTCAGAATAATGCCCGGTGCCGGATAATGCGGGCCAGCTGCTTTCGCAACCATGCCTTTAGCCACATTAATCGACATCGCCAGTTCCGCGTCATTCAGAGTCAGGGGCGCTTGTTTTTCTGCATAACGTTGCTGCCAATCAAAGTCACCAGAGATGCACGACTCAAGCATGGTTAACGCGCTTTCGATTGGGTTTGTCTTACTCGCATCGATCACACCATCAACAACGTGATGGTCTAGCGCTTGCTGCGCCTTAAAGGTTTTACCCGTTGTTAGCCATTGCAGTGCCGTATCGACACCTGTGATGCGCGGTAATCGAGTCACCCCACCCCATGCTGGCATAATGCCAAGCTTAACTTCAGGCAAGCTCATTTTTAGATCGGTCGTTGCAAGACGATAATCCGCAAGCAGCGACACCATTAACGATCGCAACTTTAGGAAGGTTGAGATCTTCAATTCGGTTATAAATGGAGTGCGCCCATGATAAGTAATCGGTAATGGCCGCATCACCGTCACTAAACAGAGAGCGAAAGGCTTTTACATCCGCACCCGCGCTAAATAACGCTTTGCCTGAACGGATGATCAGACCGGCAGCATCACTGTTTTCAAGTTGTTCGACACAGCTTTCAAGTTCAATTAATGCCGACTTAGTGAGTGTGTTAACCGAATCAGATTCTGCGTTGAAAACCAATTCAACGATACGATTAGAATCTTCGATAAATGCGAGTTGAAAAAATTGTCCTGTAAACATAATTACCTCCTACTTCACTAAGCCATGTTGTTTTGCTTCAGCCAGTAACGACTCACGAAAATCTGGGTGCGCGATATTCGCTAACGCATGAACGCGTTCAGAGACCGTCATACCACGCAGGTTTACTGAGCCGTATTCCGTCGCCACGATATGTACATCGTTACGAGGTGTGGTAATCGGCGTGCCCACTGGCAATGACAAACGAATATTCGACTCTAAGCCGTCTTTGCCTTCACGCGTTGCTGCCAAGGCTAAGATGCTGACGCCGTTTTTCGCCATGTTCGCTGCTCGTACAAAATCTAACTGACCACCAGAGCCTGAAATCTGGCTAAAACCCGCCCCTTCAGATGCCACTTGACCCACAAGGTCGATCATCAAACACGTATTAATGGAGACAAAATTATTGTTCTTAGCGACTTCATACGGGTTAACGACTTCGCTCATTGAGCCCATCTCTATGTCTGGGTTGTTGTGCAGAAAGTCCATGACCTCTTGCGGGCCTGCCGCGAATGCCGCGACGATCTTGTTTGGCATGTGATTCTTTTTAGTACCAGACACCGCACCGGCTTTACACATCTCCATGAGAGATTCCGTAAACATCTCTGTATGAACACCTAGATCTTTACGGTCTCGAAGCGCCATACCCATCGCATTTGAGATGGTTCCAATACCAATTTGCACCGTCATTCCATCTTTAATGTATGGGCTAACATGTTTTGCAATTTCGGTCTCTAGCTCTGAAGGCTGGCCAGCTTTAGGTGACGCGATACTATGATGGCCTTCGACTAATGCGTCCGCACAATCGACATGAACGATGTTGTCTTCATTACCGATAAAAGGTTGCTGTTCATTAACAACAAAAATTACTTTAGAGGCATGTTTCAGTGCCACCTTCGTTGCTACGCCGCCACACGCGCCTAAGCTCACAAAACCGTCTGCATTCGGTGGTGTCACTTCAACGACAACTGTATTCGGCTGCAGTTTTTCAAAAATATTTTCGAAATTAGAGAAATGAAAGTTCGTCACTTCTACGTTGCCTGTGCTTTGCAGCTTTCTTTCAATTGGCCCCATGAAGAGACTGATATGCTTGAAGTTATCTCGATATTGAGGCTTCAAAAATTCGAAGGGAGTCGTCATCAAACCTGTGTAGATTTCACAATCACTGAATAGGTCGAGGTGTTTATCCAACTCCTTTAGAAAAACAACTGGAATGGACAGTAAGCCACCTGCCCAGATTTTGTCACCTGATGCGAGTTTGCCTACCGCAGACTCTAACGAGAGTAGTTTTTCGCTATGGATCTCTTGCCAATTATTCATTATGTAGTTCTCATTATACTTTGCATAACAGGCTAAATTTTGAATATTACTTTTCCATTAAAACCAAAACTTGTATGTTATGCATGAACGTAGGGTACAGGTAAATATCCTTTTCACGGCATTCAGAATACAATTTCCCTAGGCTTTAACTTTGCAATTCAGGACAAGAAATTCACTATTCTGGACAATTAATCACTTTGTGTTTTTGATCACATCTCCGATTTATAAGGTTATAAAATGGCATTGGAACAGCGCTTTCATAACTCCCTTTCGGTTCACGCTGGCTGGCAAGCCTTGCTCGCTTTAACAGCAAAAGAGCATCAAGTGGAGAGCCAATTTTTTCCGCCAAAGCGTAAGAATTCAGATGGCCGATTGCATTTCCACGACCTTCGTGAAGAGTTAGTAAAACTGTGTGAATATACCGATGATGAGCTGATCCCCGTAAGAGCCGCGAAGCACGTTACTCCCTTAACCTTTGGCAGTTACTCCCTAGCACTATGGACTGCTCCAAACCTCGAGGCGATGCTAAAAACTGCGGCTGAATTCTCGTTCATTATTGCGTCACCTATCCGGCTTCAGTATCGAGAAAATAAACAAGGTAGCGCCGAGTTGTGGGTACTCAACAGCGAACCTTTTAGCCAAGAAAGCCACGTCACCTACCTTGGCGTAACGATGCTCATCGCCACACTCATTTACATCATCAAGCATGTGATCCTCAGCGAAGACATCGAAGTGAGCGTCAAACTGATTGAGCACAAATTCTCTCCAGAGCGCACCGAACAACTCAAGCAGTTAACTGGAGCAAAAATTACCGCCGGACACCCAATAAGAAAGATCGCTATCAACAAAAAGCATTTGCATAAGCCTTTAGATAATTACGATGAAGGGATCTATTTTTCGGCACTGAATCTATTGAGAAAAGACGCGGAGTCCCTAAAGAAAGGCGACCTGATTCTCCAGATCTACAATGCGCTCAATCAAGCGAATAACTTGGAGAATGTTTCGGGTGAGAGCCTTGCTCAGTCGCTCAACATGAACATCCGAACGTTGAATAGAAGACTTGCTGAACTCAACACAAACTATCGAGGCGTCGTCGAAAAATACAAGCTAGAAAAAGCACTGCACTTGTTAGAAGACCAACACATCAACATGACCGAGATTGCCTACCAACTCGGCTTTGCTGATTTGAGCACTTTCTCACGTGCTTTTAAGAGGTGGACAGGGCTAAGTCCAATAAAATTAAGGCGAAGTCAGAATATCACCTAGGTAAAGACTGATCTAAATCAACGTTACTTTCGATGGCATATTCGGCAAAACTTTTGTCCTAAAATGCAAAGTTAGCACGTTCGTCCCTTGCTTTAATATCACCAGTACTTGCTTGGTTAACACCCAATGCATTCAATTATTGGAGATTAGATTATGTTAAAACAAGAGCATAACGTGCTTTTTGAACCGATGAAGATCGGCTCTCTAAAGCTAAAGAATCGTTACTCTATGGCCCCGATGGGCACCTTAGGTTGTGTCGATGGTGATGGCGCGTATAACAGCCGTGGCGTTGAGTATTACGTTGCTCGAGCACGTGGTGGTGTTGGCCTGATCATTACCGGTGTGCAAATGGTAGAAAATGAACTTGAACAGTTCCCTATGCCTTCCCTTCCATGCCCAACCAACCATCCAACCGCTTATATCCGCAGCGCAAAAGAGATGACCGAACGTGTTCATACCTACGGTACTAAAATATTCGCACAGCTTACTGCTGGTTGGGGACGCTCTTGCATTCCGGGCTTTACTCCTGAAGACAAATCCATTGCGCCTTCTGAAGCGCCGAACCGCTTCGACCCTTCAATCACACACCGTGAACTGACCACTGAAGAAGTAAAATACTTCATCTCTAAGTTTGTTGAGTCGGCTGCTATTGCTCAAAAATCAGGTTTTGATGGTGTAGAAATACACGCGGTTCATGAAGGCTACTTGCTTGACCAATTCACAATGGAATTTTTCAACCAACGTACAGACCAATACGGTGGCAGCTTCGAAAATCGTTATCGCTTTGCGGTAGAGATTGTTGAAGGTATCAAAGCTGTTTGTGGCAAAGACTTCCCAGTATCACTGCGCTACTCCGTTAAAGGCAACATGAAAGGTTTCGGCCAAGGTATCCTTCCGGGCGAGCGCGCTGAAGAAGTGGGTCGAGATATGGAAGAAGGCCTCAAAGCGGCTGAATACCTGCAAAGCGCAGGGTTCGATGCCTTGAACGTTGATGCCGGCACCTATGACTCATGGTACTGGAATCACCCGCCAAACTACTTCCAACCGGGCATGTACAAGCCATACTGCAAAGCCGTTTCAGAAGTGGTCGATATTCCCGTATTAATGGCTGGCCGTATGGAGAACCCAGATCTCGCTTCGCATGCTGTTCAAAATGGCATTTGTGATGGCGTGTCACTGGGTAGACCCCTGCTCGCCGATCCAGACACGGTCAATAAGATCCGCCGAGGTCGCTTTGAAGAAGTTCGTCCTTGCTTGTCTTGTCACCTTGGTTGTCTAGGTCGTATGGCTGAAGTGGGTAACCTATCTTGCGCGGTTAACCCAAGCTGTGGACGAGAAGAAGAGTTCAGATTACTACCAACGCACAAAACCAAAAAGGTCGTCGTTGTCGGTGGTGGTGTCGCGGGAATGGAAGCCGCTAGAATTGCTTCTGAGCGCGGACATGACGTTGTACTTTTCGAAAAAGGCGGCCAACTGGGTGGCAATGTCATCCCTGGTAGCCAACCTCCATTCAAGCATGATGATAAAGCCTTGATTGCGTGGTTCAGCGGTGAAATGACTCGACACAAGGTAGACATAAAACTCAACACAGCGGCAGACAAAGCATCGATTGAAAGCGAAAAGCCAGACAGTGTTATTTTCGCTACCGGCTCTCGTCCAACTCAACCTAACTGGTTGGAAGGAAAAGATAAGCCTCACGTTTTAGTCGCTGAAAATATGTTGATGAACCCTGAGCTCATTACAGGTGACAAAGTCTGCGTGATTGGTGCCGGTTTAGTGGGCGCAGAAGCCGCTCTATGGATGGCTCAACAAGGCAAAGCGGTCACATTAGTTGAGGCATCAGACGATATCATTGGCGGCCCTCACGGTACCTGTTTTGCTAATTACCAGATGTTGAAAGAGCTTCTAGCCAAAGAACAAGTGAACGTTCTTACTTCAACACGATTAGAGCGAATCACCGATACGGGCGTTTGTCTAAACATTGAAAACAGCAGTGTTGAAATGCTTTCCGACCACGTTGTGCTAGCGCTTGGCTATAAAGCTGAAGATCACTTGCATGAAGAACTGGCGAATCAACTGGACGTTGATGAAGTATTCAATATCGGTGACAGCCAAAAAGCGAGAACGATCATGGCCGCTATCTGGGATGGCTTTGAAGTGGGTCGTACACTTTAAGACAATCTTACGCTTTAAGTTAGCTGTACGCTTTTAGTTAGTTGTACTTGGTAATTTAGTCCCGTTCAGTTAAAACACCGAAACCAAACATGGACGTTTGGTTCCTGCCTCTCACTGTATCTTTCCTTAAGTGCCCTCCCCACTTTCGTCTCGTTACATCAAAACGAGATAATTCTTCGACTTTACAGTTTTTTCTTTAAAAATTATCCAATTAGCTAGCGAAACCTCTATCTGTGTATTTTACTTAAAATAGTTCAACCACGATTCACGGATGAGAAAAATGGCTAACAAAAAAAACGTCGAAGCAAACAAGAAAAATACAGAAATCAAAAATAAGAAAAGTAACGAGCTAGCACAAAAGAAACCAACAAAAAAAAAGAAGCTCAGACTGCATTCACACCTAAAAGTTAATATCCCGCTTTTTCAATCACTCATGATGATACTGCCATCATTGGCTAAACACGCGGCTGCCGAGGATATAGACAGCTCCGGTGATACCGCAGATCAACTAGCCGCAAATAGCGTGACAGAAAAAGATGTCAGCGACGACCATGGAAGAACGGACTCATCAGCTGTTACTCATCAAGAGGCTCAAACGAGCGACAGCGACGTAAACTCGACCTTAAGTGCAAGTCATGCCGCCCATGGTTCGAGCTCTCACTTGGTTCCTTCTCATCATTTATCGACGCTTTCTCACCCGCAAGTCCATTACATTCCTTCGGTATCGATGCCGACTATCTCCTCAGGAAGTAACGGTCAGCCAACTCATTCGAATGCGCCTACGACGCCCGCTTTACCCGTCACCTTTATGCCAGAAGTCATAAAAGGTACGTACGGAGAGCTTCATGTTGATGCAAATGGTCAATACACGTTTGTATTGAATCCAAATTCTCCTCAATACATACTGTTAAATCAGCACCAACCAGGTACTGACCATTTTGCGTTACATCTATCTAATGGCTCGAGCATCATTGTCCAGATACCAGTAACAGGTAAGCAAGACACGCCAAATATTTCTGGAGACCTAACAGGTGTCGTAACAGAAGATCACAATATTGATTCACAAGGCTTGTTACATGCGAACGGTAAAATTGATGTCATAGACCCTGATCAAAATGAAAGTTCGGTTACGCCGGAAGTTATCTCAGGTAAATATGGTTCATTAACCATCGACGCTGATGGACATTGGCAGTATCAAGTTGATAACTCGCTCTCTAATGTTCAAGCTTTAACCGCAGCCACTTCATTGCACGAAAGCTTCACTATTCACACCAAAGACGGCACACCGCAAACCATCGATATGACGATTGGTGGGAACGACGACAACGCCGTTATCACAGGAGTGGATGCTGGCACGTTAACTGAAGATTTAACGACACAAGTTCAAGGGCAGCTTTCGGTAACGGACTCTGATCTTGGAGAGGAGCACTTTCAAGCCTCACAAGTGACTAGTAATTTCGGTACGCTAAGCATCACCAAAGACGGTGCGTGGACATACAGTTTAGACAACAATAACCCAGTAGTTCAAAGGCTTGGCCAAGGTTCAACTGCGACAGACATCGTCACTGTTCACTCAGCTGATGGTACAGCGCATCAAGTTATGGTTACGATCAATGGCACCAACGACCATGCAGTAATCACGAGTAGTACAGCAAATTCACCAAGTTCGTTTTTCGCTATCGGGACAAGTAATGGCTCAAGCCAAGTTACTGAAGATAAAGAACTAACGGTTTCAGGCCAACTCAACATCACCGATATCGACTCAAAAGAGGCGCATTTTTCTAATTCCGACCTCAAGGGGACACTGGGTACTTTACACCTAAAAGACAATGGCGATTGGACCTACGATCTAGATAATAAAAATCCACAAGTTCAGGCTCTTGGTCAAGGCTCTACGACAACAGACATCATAACCATCCACTCCGCCGACGGCACTCTTCATCAAATTGCAATTACCGTTAACGGCACCAATGATAAAGCCGTGATAAGCGGAACCAGTGCCGGCGCGGTAACCGAAGAGTCCCAACTTCAGACCTCGGGCACACTTGCGGTAACGGATGTAGATACTGGCGAGGCACACTTCTCCAACACCGATATCGTAGGCTCGTTTGGTACGCTTCATCTGACTGATACTGGTTCTTGGACGTACGATCTTGATAATTCAAATCCTAACGTTCAAGCGTTGGGCAAAGGAGCAACCGCTACCGACACCATTACTATTCATTCTGCTGACGGTACACCGCACCAAGTGACTATCACAGTAAATGGCACTAATGATGCTGCTTTAATCGGTGGGACAAACTCAGGTGCGGTGACTGAAGAAACTCAATTACAAACATCCGGTACGTTGACTGTCACTGATATCGATACTGGCGAGGCACATTTCTCCAACACAGATATAGTAGGCAACTTGGGGACTCTACATCTGACCGACTCAGGTGCTTGGACTTACGACCTCGATAACACAAATCCTATCGTTCAAGCGTTAGGCGTGAATAAAACAGCCACTGATACTATTACTGTCCATTCTGCTGACGGCACGCCGCATCAAGTTACGATTACGGTAAATGGCACCAATGATACTGCTGTGATTGGTGGCACCAACTCAGGTGCGGTAACCGAAGAATCTCAATTGCAAACATCCGGTACGTTGACTGTCACTGATGTAGATACTGGCGAAGCACACTTCTCAAACACAGATGTTGCAGGCAGCTTAGGGACTCTACATCTGACCGATTCTGGTGCTTGGACTTACGACCTCGATAACACAAATCCTACAGTTCAAGCGTTAGGAAAAGGAGCAACCGCCACCGATACTATTACCGTTCATTCTGCTGATGGGACGTCACATCAAGTAACGATCACAGTGAATGGCACCAATGATACTGCGGTGATAATGGGGACATCGACAGGCGATGTCCATGAAGGACACACTTTTACCGCGCCAGACGGCAGTATGACTGGCGGTTATGTTGATGACCGTTCACCTGATCATCAGCACGGAAACATAGGGAAATTGTGGAACGATGAAATCCATACCGATGGCCACCTATCGGTAGTGGATGCTGATGCCGGTGAAAGCTATGCCCAAACAGGAACTTATTACGGCACTCATGGTCGTGTCATACTTCAAACTAACGGGGACTGGACCTACTATGCTTCCATCGGCCAAGATGCAACCGGCAGAGCTATTGATCATCTGGGTAAAGGTGAATCACTAACCGATACTGTCACCGTTAGATCTGCAGATGGCACCACACACGATATCGTTGTCACCATTCATGGCGATAACGACCGCCCATACTGTTCTTCAGAAGTGCAGCTCAACAGCGGAAAAGAAGATCTTGCCCAAACCCTCACTGCAACTGAGCTATTGGCAAACACCATAGATGTAGATACCAATGACCTAGGCAAACTGACGATTACGAATCTTCATGCCGATCATGGATCTATTCTAGATAATCAAGACGGTACCTTCACTTTCACACCAACCAAAGACTACAACGGCCAAGTGCACTTCACTTATGACGTGACAGATGCGCATGGTGGTATCACTGCAACAGGCGCGAATTTACACTTACAAGCAACTGGCGATGCTGCGACTATTACTGGAATTGATCAAGGGAATGTGACAGAAGATCGTGGTTATATTGATACACAATATAATCTTCATTTTGATGGAAAATTAGATATTGTTGACCCCGACCAAGGTGAAGCTCAGTTTGATATTCAAAGAGGCCACACCTATCACGGAATTGGCTATGATACAAAAATGGGTGGGTGGGTACTTTTACAACAAGATGGTACTTATACTTATACAATTGATAATCGTAAACCAGAAATTCAAAATCTTGGGTCAACAGAGACTCTTGTCGATAAGGTGACAATCCACAGTGTCGATGGAACAAGTCATGAAATTCAGATCACAATCCACGGTACAAATGATGACCCTAAGGTTTCTTCGGTAACAACTCTTCCTGCAGGAACTGAAGATACAGATGTCGTTCTACACGCTTCTGATTTACTCGCCAACGCTACAGACATCGACCACAATGATGCAGGGCAACTCTCAGTGGCCAACCTCACCGCCGACCATGGTAAAATCACCGATAATCATGACGGTACTTTTACCTTTCATCCTGCCCGAGATTATAATGGCAAAGTCTCTTTTACCTATGATGTAAAAGATGCACATGCTGGCAGTACAGCGACTTCAGCGAGTATGACGTTAGCACCAACCAGTGATGCGGCGGTTATTACAGGCTCAGGTTCTGGGGTTAAAGAGGATATCAATGTGGATATCTCAGGAGGGTATCTCCTTGGAGCTTCTGGTGTATTCCATGTTGTTGACCCTGATGGTCCTGCACAGTCGCAATTCCCAGATGTGCTCTATGGTGGTATTTATCAAGGGTCTCATGGGGGAGATCTTCAGGTGAATAGTAATGGTAACTATTACTACCATATAAGTAATTATTTAGTACAACATCTCTCAGAGGGTGAAACACTCAAAGAGGAGTATACCATTCACAGCGTTGATGGAACTCAACACAAAGTGGAGTTTACCGTTGAGGGGACCAATGATAAACCAGTCCTCTCTGCCCAATCACAATCGGTAACTGAAGGTGGAACTCTTTTATCTGGTCAGATGCATGCCACGGATGTGGATACAAAAGACACGCATACCTTCACTATCAATAAACCTGTAGATGGCTTAACCTTTAACAATGATGGTAGTTACACTTTTGACCCCTCCCATGCCAGTTATCAAAACTTGGGAGCAAACAATGACCAAGTTATACATGTTCAGGTAAAAGTGGATGACCATAATGGTGGTACGGATACGAAGACTCTAACGTTAGTTGTACACGGAACCAATGACGGTGCAACAATTGGCGGACAAGACACCTTTACTGTTCAAGAGGATCATAACCTTACCCTAATCTCCGGTAATACGATCATATACAACGGCCAATTGACCATTACTGACGCCGATGCTGGAGAAGATCATTTTGATGGGAATCTTCATCAAAACCAACAAACAGGCACATGGAATACCGGATATACGACACAGGAAGGTGGAAAACTCATTCTTCAATCCAATGGTTCATATCGCTATGAGATTGATAATAGCCTCGCAAAGATTCAATCTCTCGGTAGTAATGAAACGTTAATTGATACTGTTACTGTGCGTTCTGCTGATGGTACACCTCATCAAATTCAAGTCACTATCCAAGGTGACAATGATGCTCCCGTTGTTAGCTCCGCAATTACACTTGCGGCTGGTACTGAAGATACGGATGTTGTACTACACGCGTCTGATTTGTTAGCCAATGCGACAGATATTGATCATAATGATGCAGGGCAACTCTCTGTGGCCAATCTCACCGCCGACCATGGCAATATCACCGATAACCATGACGGAACCTTCAGCTTTCATCCTACACAAGATTACAACGGCAAAGTCTCCTTTACCTATGACGTGCAGGATACACATGGTGGAAGTGTCGCTACATCAGCCTCAATAACTCTCACTCCCACCCGTGATTCTGCTGTGATTTCTGGCAATGATGCAGGAACGATTATTGAAGATCATAATGTCGGGCACAGCTCAGCTCAAAAGATTGCAATATCAGGCTCTTTGTCTGTAACTGATCCTGACACAGGCGAAGATCACTTCCGGTTTAACCAATTTGGTGAGAAAGCGATACATGACCCCTTTGGTGGAGATCTAAGAATAACTCCAGCTGGAAGTTGGGGGTATGAGGTTTCAAACAGTCGCTTGCAATCATTAGCTGAAGGTGAAGTAGAAAAGGTTGTATATCGTGTTTATTCTGCAGACCACACTGCCCACGATATAACAATAACGGTGACAGGCACCAATGATCAGCCGACCATCATTGCGACAACACTTGCACATGGCACTGAAGACACGCACTACCAAATGCAAGCCAGCCAATTTGGATTCAATGATATCGACTCCGGCGATACGCTACATTCCATAGCAATCACAGATCTTCCGCCAGCAACACAAGGTAAGTTTTTACTTGATGGACACGATGTTACAGCGGGACAACAGATCCCTACAGCTGACATCAGTAAACTTCAGTTCGTCCCTGCGCAAGATTTCAATGGCGATGTTCAGTTTAAATATACTGTTAACGATGGGCATACCGACTCTCAAGAGGCTACTAACACACTTCATATTGATGCGGTGGGAGATAAAGCCGTTATATCAGGTGTGGATACTGGCGATGTTTATGAAAACAGAAACCCTGATATGTCGCCAGACTTTGCCCAGCCAGGTATGGCACATTTAACTAATAGTATGATTCATGTTGAGGGGCAACTAACAATCATCGATCCAGATACCGGCGAGAATAGTTTTGATTCTAAAGGTATTGGTTATACCTATCATGGAAAATATGGCCATTTGATTCTTAATACAGATGGTAAATGGTTTTATGGTGTTGCAACCGGCACTGCTGATGTAAATGGTGGATTAACAACAAATGTAGGATCGACGATTGATCAACTTGGTGCAAATGAGACACTCACTGATACGATAACGATACAAAGTAAAGACGGTACTACTCATGATATTGTTATCACCATTCATGGCGACAACGACCGTCCATACTGCTCTTCAGAAGTGCAGCTCAACAGCGGTAAAGAAGACCTCGCGCAAACCATCACGGCCACCGAACTCTTAGCAAACACTATAGACGTGGATAGCAACGACCTAGGCAAACTCACCGTTGCGAATCTGTTAGTCGATCACGGCTCTGTAGTCGATAACAAAGACGGCACCTACACTTTTACTCCAACCAAAGACTATAATGGCCGAGTTCATTTTAGCTATGACGTCACAGATGCGCATGGCGGAACGACTCATACAGGAGCAAACACGTCTCTTGCTGCTGTTAATGATGTCGCAACATTTACTGGTGATTCAGGCAGCATAAGAGAAGATACAAACATTCACCACAACTTGCATACCACCGGGTCAGCAACCATTCCAGATGCCCTTTTTTGTCATGGGCACCTGATTGTTTCTGACGCTGATGGTCATGGCGAAGCTGCATTAGATCTTAAGGGGCAACAGAAAATATCTCTTGATGGAACCTATGGTCATTTCGACATCACTAGCAGTGGGAGATGGGTTTATAAAGCAGACAACAATAGTGTGCCTATTCAAGACTTAGACAATGGACAAACACTCACAGATAGCATTGAAGTCACATCAAAAGACGGTACCAAGCATTCAATAACCGTCACGATTAATGGGACCACCGATGATCCTGTTCTTCACAGCCTCAGTGATTCTGGTGTTCAACATAATGGTCCAGTTGAAGGGAATCTACTTACTGGCTCTGGGACGGATCAAGGATTAAGTGGTGCAGCAACAGACACCGATTCCAACGCACATCTGGTGTTGCAAGATATTCAAATAAAAGATCCCGTGTCAGGTTATGTCGCGGTAAGGCCGGGGCAACCACATACTATGGCCGGTATCGGTACACTCGCGATCGAAGCGAATGGTCATTATACTTTCACCCCGGAAGTTGGCTTTACAGGTAAAGTGCCAAGTATGGTTTATCGTGTCGGCGATGATGGTGGTAACCCAATAGGAGACTCTTCTCAAAACTCTCTCTCTATTGAAGTCACCCCTCCTCTACAACATACGCCAACGGTGACAGGGCAAACTGTTTCTACAAATGAAGACATCACCAGAACCATTACGACTAGTGAATTTGGTTACAGTGATCAAGATGGCGATACGTTACAGTTCGTGACTATTAGCAGCATACCGAGTCATGGATTATTACTTCTAAACGGTAACGCCGTAACCGCCAACCAGCAAATCAGCAAGGCTGACTTAGACGCAGGCCATTTAACTTTCACGCCGATCAATAATGAAAACGGCGCCAACTATGCGCAATTTACATTTACTGCGAATGATGGCCATAAAAATTCGGCAAGCGCCACGATGGTAGTGGATGTCAATGCAGTTAATGATGCACCTATCGTTGGATCGAGTTTTATTAGTTCTTTAGAAGATAAGCCTCATGCGTTCACCACCGCAGACTTTAAATATTCTGATATTGATGGAGATGCGTTAAACCACATCACGATTACCAATGTCGCCCATGGCGTGTTATCGCTGAATGGCGCCACAGTGAATGTTGGTGATGACGTCAGCGCCTCCGACGTTTCATCACTCATCTTCACCCCAACTCACAACTACTTTAGTTCTGGTGTCAGCGGATTAGGAGGGGTGCAATTTACCGCAAACGATGGTCATCTTGATTCAAAAGAAGGGTCAATACTCATTAATATAGCGAGTGTCGCTGACCCTGCAACATTCAGTGGAGACTCCACAGGAGTGGCAAAAGAAGACATAACACTTCAAGCTTCAGGTACGTTGACGGCGAGTGATCCTGATGGAACAGCTGGGTTTACCGCGGTACAGGGTGGAGCTGGAATAGCCGGAAGCAAAGGCTATGGGCACGCTCATATCGATGTAAATGGTCACTGGACTTACGACCTTGACAACAACCATCCTATAGTTCAACAGCTTGGCGAAGGTCAGACAGACACTGAAACCATCACGGTCCAATCTGCAGATGGCACGCACCATGATATCGTGGTTACCATTACCGGAACCAATGACGCACCGATTCTCGGCGTTAACCAAACATCATCAACAACAGGTACATTAACAGAGACTGATGTAGATGTTACTGACTCTCATACCTTCTCTGTCGTTAGTTCTGCGGGTCAATTCGGTTCACTGTCCGTCGATCCAAATACTGGTGACTACGTCTACACACCAAATACGTCTATCACAGGAATGAGTTATAACTCTGCCACCAACTCCTATCATGGTGTCGATGTATTCGAAGTAAAAGTCAGTGACGGCCATACGGATGATTCGAAATTCATCACCTTTGATGCCTCGGGGCATGTCACCATGTCACCAACGGGTGGCCTAGTCATATCAACCACAGTGCCTCAACAACCTACGGTTACAACGACACTACCAACTGTGCAAATGGTCACCAACGTAGCGACAACAAACTCGGTGACATTGGATTTGGCATCAACGAGTGACTCGGGTTCGTCGAACACTGACAACCTTACCAACGACACTACGCCAACGATTACCGGACACACTGATATTCCATTCTCGAAAGTCACGATTTACGATGGTTCCACACCCGTTGGACACGTGGTATCTGATGCCTCTGGCCAATATAGTGTTTCAGTAAGCAGCTTGTCGAATGGCGATCATAATCTATCCGCCAAAGCATTGGCTCCTTCATCAGTGATGCCTGCAACTTCTTCGCTTCTGTCTGTCCATATAGATACGCAAGTACACGTCGGTATTCAATCAGACCCGATTACCGCCGACAATGTGATTAATGCTCAAGAATCCAACAGCTCCATTGACATCACCGGATCCGTTTCTGGCGATTTTAATACAGGCGACATTGTGACTTTAGATGTAAATGGGACACAGCATACTGGCGTGGTCGATGCAAAAGGACACTATTCAATTGCCGTACCTGGCAGTGAACTCATCGCTGATGCTGACCAAAAAATAGAGGCATCAGTAGCGGTAACAGATACCGCAGGTAATAGCGCTCATGCCACTGCAGATGTTACTTACCAAGTCGATACACAGGTTAGCGTTCCTACGATTACTTTTGAAAACGCAGGGGCAGACAACTTATACAGTAAAGCTGAAATCGCCCGAGGACAGGCAAACACGATCACAGCAACCGTTACGCCTCCCGGTGATGCAAAAATCGGTGAGCATCTTGTCGTTAACGGTCAGGATCATGTATTAGATGCTCATACTCTTCAGCATGGAATACAAATTGAAGTTCATCCCGGTTCTAATGTACAAGCAACAATGACTGACGAACACGGTAATACCGCAGGTAGCCAAGGTTTCGCTGCAAGCGCTATTCCTGAACCTATCATTGTCAGACCACCATCCGGAAGCCACCAAGTATCTGGCACGCTTGGGGTTCCACCACTATTACCTTCATTAACTCCGGTACCAACAGCACAAAGCGGTTGGCGAATCCATTTACCTAACGGACAGTACGTCACTAGCCATCATGGCCAATACGGTACATTAACCATTGACCCTCAGACTGGTCATTTACATTATCAAGAGCAAGCCCAAGTTCACACGGGCCCTCATGGCAGCGCTTCTGGTATAGGTCAACATGAAGATAAATTTGAAGTAGCATTGCAAGGGACAAATCAAGATGAAGTTGTCGCCCATGTGAATATCCAGATACTCAGTCATGGACCTGGACATAGTGGAAAGCTGACAGTTGGAACTGAAGTGGTTGATATGACAATCACACCTTTGGTCCATACATCACACCCAGCTCCCCCACCACCGCCTCCTGTACAACATGACGAGCCAGACATGGCTTCGCAAGCCGACTTTACGGTCACACTAAGCGATGATAGTAATCTAGATTTAACCCAGCAGATCCATCAAGAACCCGATCAGAAAACCAGTCACCATGGTGCAGCCGCTTATCTGGATGCATTGGGCATTAAACCCGATGCGACATCGACAACGGTTCATGATCAACCTGCGGATATGGATATCGTACTTGCACAAGTCGACCAACCAGATGCAGTAACACATGACCAAGCGCACTTGGATATGTCAGACGCGCTGGAACACCATGATGCAAACATCAACCATAACCAAGATGATGAGCACCATCATCACAACGACGTAGACGGGCTACCAGACATTGATCCAAATAGTTAACCGATAACGAGACTAAACAGAAGGGAGCACATAATGTGCTCCCTTTTTATTATTTGCTGTTGTTATTCGTTTACTCTCAGCGACTCTATATAACGATCACCTTTCACCAAATGCGACACTCACATTGGTGTAGATCGGTTTCCATAAATACTGGAACACAGATTTTTCACCGGTTGTGATGTCTACCTCACCCGTCATACCTGGCAAAATAGAAAAGCTCTCTGGGTTATCGCGGAAGTATGGCGTATCAACCGACACTACGACTTCATAATAGATCTCGCCACGCTCGCTTTGACTGGTGGTCGGTGAAATACTCTCAACCGCCCCTTTTAGTGCACCAAAGCGGCTGTAATCAAACGCATCAATCTTGATACGAGTCGGCTGCCCTACACTCACAAAACCAATATCTCTTGGCGACAAACGAGCTTTAAAGTCGGCTTTCCCGCCAACAGGAACGATTTCGACCACAGTGCCACCCGGCTGAATAACACCACCGTTTTGCGTGCTTGGCAGGCTTTGCACCAAGCCTTGTAGCGGTGACACTAACATAGTGTTCGTCAATTTAGCTTGGCTTGAACGAACTCTGGCATTCAGTGCTGATAAGTCAGATACGGCTTTAGAACGATCGTCACTGACCTTCGCCTTTGCCTCTGCTAAAAGCTGTTCAATTTTTTGCTCTGTGCTGTCTGCTTGCTTGATTAACACAGCTTTCTTACCACGAGCTTCTTCGATTTTCTGTTCGATACTGGCCAGTTTTTGTCGCATTTCAAGCACACGTAAACGTGAAATGTTACCCGCTTTATAACCCTTCTCCAGTATGTTCAACTCTTGCTTGGTCGCATTCAGCTCTTTCTCGTAGCTAGGCAATGACTTGTCTACACTGCGAAGCTGCTCTGCAATCTGCTCGCTCTCTTTCTCAAGTACCACACGCTTTTGAAAATAGAGGGCTTTTTGTGCGTTCAGCTGCGCTTTTTGTTGGCTAACGATCTCTGGGTAATCGACCTCGAACTCAGCAAGGTTTGGCTCACGCTGTTCTAGCAGCGCATTCATACGTTCAACACTAGCTAGAAGCGTCACTTGTTGAGATTTCAATTCTTCAAGAGCGGTACGTTGGAAGGTCGCATCAAACTCAACAAGTGGCTGACCTTTCTCGACAAGCTGTCCTTCTTTAACGAGAATTTGCTTTAACTTACCGCCAATCGCGCTTTGAAGTACCTGCTTCTCGCCTTCTGGAATAACTGCGCCTTTGGCTTTAGCAATTTCATCAACTTGGGTGACGACAGACCAAGTGGCAAAAGCGATAACACACAAAGCAACTGACCACGTCGCCAATGCCAATGTACGAGCCGTATTTTGTGATTCAACAAGTTCACCGTAGCGCTTGCCCTTCTCGATAGATTGTTTAGCCATTAGCGACTCCTTGCTTAGACTCTGATTTTTCTTGGGAAGCTTGAGGCTCTGAAGGCTGTTCCTGCTTCGAAGACTGCTCCGGCTCTAATGGACCGGCATAAACCACTGATCCTTCATTTAATACCACCACTTTATCGGCAAGCTTGATTAAATCCGGATCGTGGGACGTGTAGATCACCGTTGCTTTTCCTTTTTTCGACTGCACAAACTCACCAAATATACGTTTAGCATTTGGGTGAGCATCAGGCACAGGATTATCCATTAAGAACATTGGGTAGTCATAAACCAGCGCTTTTGCATCAATGAGGATCTGCGCGACGCTGCCAGACAACATGTCAAAAAGGCTGTCCGGCTGAATACTGCTGATGGAAGTATCGAGCCCACCTGATAATGTCTCGAACCAACGCTTTCCGCCGACCATTTCAATTGCAGAGATCATTTTCTGATCTTCGACTTTGTGACCGTCGTTTAGCCACTCTCGAATACTCAGCGTAAGCAAATCAGGATATGCGGCTCGAATGAAACACCAGTGGCGATAAAGCTGCGGATCGTATTGAACGAGGTTAACGCCTTCAAGCTCGACCATCCCGTTTTGGATAGGCTGCAAGCCAGACAGCACTTCAATTAATGTTGATTTACCGCTCCCAGAAGGGCCGGTAATCGCGACAATTTCACCGGCTTCAATATCAAAACTCACACCATTCAAGGCAGGGCGACTCTGTTTGGGATAGCGCAGTGTCACTTGGTCTAATTTCAAGTTAGGCGCTACCACAGGTAACGGGTGATGCTGGTAACTGAATTCACGCTCAGACGGCTGAGACAAAATACGGTTGACTTGCAGCTTGGATTGATTAAAGCTATTAAAACGCATCGCACTGTTTGCCAACACCTGAGCAGGACCCGTTACTTTAGATATCAACATCATTGAAGCAATCAAACCACCAGGGGTCATCACTTGTTCAAAAATAAGTCCTATTCCTAACCCCATCACGGCGAGTGTCGAACCCACACCAATGAAATAGTAAATCGAGGTGTAACGGCTCTGGAGAACCGATTGATTAAAGGTCACTGTTGAAGCAAGAAGATTGGCCTTTTTGAAACGTTGAATCCAGTGCTCTGAGAATCCAGCACTGCGAATAAAGGCAAGCTTGGATGACAGCTCATTAGTCATGTTTTGACGATTCGTACCTGCCACTGTCGATTGCATAGAGCGCTTGCTGCTAGAGCGTATCGAGCGTTTTGCTAGCAAGTAATAAAGGATTAAAGAGACGACTGGAACCAGTACCAACCATCCGCCTAAAACACCTATCGCAAGTACAAAAATAAGAATGAATGGTAAGTCAAATAACGCATTTCCTAATGGCCCCGATAGCACACCTGAAATACGCTCTGACAACATCACTTGGTTTTGCTGACTAGAAGAGGCTGTTTGCTGATTTTGAGCATAGCTATTTCGAAGCAGACGCTGCACGAGGGATTGAGAAATCTCACGACTGACTCGGTTGGAAACTGAAGCAAACACTCGGCTACGTAATGTTCTCAACCAACCCATCATTACAAACAACAACGCCGCGCCAATGGCGATACCTTGCAACTCATGCCCTGCATCACCACCAATCACATGGTCATAAATCGACATCGTGATGAAGGGAACAGCAAGCGCAAATAAGTTAGTGATAAAGCTGACCAATAACAATTTAGGAATGATGGGACGAAACGCATGTAACCTTTCGCCAACCCAATCAGGAGAGGCCTTCTCTAATGGTGGCCCTTCGATAACAATACAAAACTGAGGGATATCGGTGATGTCGTCATTGGCATTAAAGGCAACAAATTGCTTGGATTCTAAATGACCAGAGACCAGCTCATGTTCACCAAGTACCAGTAAGACCAATTTATGTTCACCAACTTCATCTAGGTTGGCAACCAAGCGATAAGGCAGTGCAAGCCTGTCGAACAAGGCAAACATATCGTCGATTGATTCAATGCCATTTTCATCGACCCATTGATGTGCGAACAACTGGATATTCGCATTCACTTCCAACTGTTTAAGGACAGAAAGGCTCTCGGTTTCTAAATGGTTCATCACCTCTTGTCGACCATTCGTATCTGTACGGTTGTTCGTATCTGAAGGGTTACCAGTATCTAAACGATTCATACGACGGCCTCCTGGTTGTTCTCGCTGTCGACAGCAATAGTTCGACTTTCCACTGTAATGATTCGATTAGCCAATTCGCGAAGTTTAGAATGGTAGCTCACCATCAGTATCGTGCGTCCTGCCGTCACTTCCTCTTCCAGAACCTTAGCTAGGTTTCCGAGGGCATCTAAATCAAGCGAGGAATCTGGCCTTTCTAACATGATAATGGGCTTATCACTTGCCAGTTGAGTTGCGATATTGAGCATTTTCACGTTGCCCATACTCAGCAGAGACGCACTCGTATGGCCAATTTGTGTTTCTAGTCCATCAGGTAATCGAGTGATTTCCTTGGTTAAACCCAAACGCTTAGCATAGTCACTGGCGCTATGTGTTCTCTCAGGATCAAACCCGCACAAGTTGTCGAGAATAGTACCCGACACCAACTGCCCTTTAACACCGCAGTAGGCCGCAATGTTGGTTACGGATGCGATTGAAACGGCAGCTCCGTTAATGAAGCACTCACCCGCTTTTAGATCATCAATACCTGCAATCGACGACAATAAATGACTGTTGGTGTGGCGATCCTCACTCTCTAACAATACCAACTCACCTTTATTCAGTGTGACATCTGCATGAGAGAGTTCACCGTATCTTTCAACGGTCGCTTGCTTGATTTCCAACGTCTCAAAGTCAGATAAGTGGTTCTCAGCTTGCTCAGAATCTGAAGAGTCCGATAGTGATAAGTCATTCAATTTTTCTATTGCCTGATTGGCACTGTGTATTGAATTAAGCTTGATTCTAACCCCAACCAGAGCACTCAAAGGCGCAACCGCTCTGCCCGATAAGATAGAACATGCCGCCAATCCACCTGTGGTTAACTGGCCATCCAACACCCATAAGCTGCCAGTAATCACGAGTAAAACTGACGTCGCTAATGCTGCAAGCTGAATACACTCTTGAGCGAAGGCATTCTGTTCCTCTTCTCTCGCTTTAGACTGAGAACGAACATTATTGAGGGATTTAAATTGATTGAAGATTCGAGACTCAACAGCCTGACGTTTGATTCCTTGAATGGTTTGGCTTAGCAAAATTAAAAACGCTTTTCGCTCCTGCTCATCTTGGGAAGCTTCTTCACTTAGGCTTTTAACGCGAATAGAAGATAACCAAACAATTCCGAGAGTAATCAGCCAAACTGCCAAAGGTATCGCCACCAGCTCACCGCCGATGTAAGCCACCAAGCCCAAGAAGATCAAGGCGAAAGGCAAATCAATAAAGCCTGCAATCACACCACCGGAATACCAATCTTTGACTTTGGATACAGAGCCGAGTCCTTCTTCTACACCGCCAACACCTAAATGACGAAGATGGCTTGATGAAGCATTAGTCACCCTTTCAACCATGGTTTGATAGGTCGCTTTCTCGGTATTACTGGCCGCAGCAGACAAAAGCCAAGTTCGCACAAACCGAATTAGCGCTTCCATAGCGACAGCCAACGTCGCACCCGCTAATAACAGAGTGGCAGTCCCATAACTCTGGTTAGGTAAGATACGATCGTAAATTTGTAAAACCGTTAGCGGAACGGCGAGAGAAAGAAGATTTATGAGCAAAGAAGGCAGTAGGACTTTCCCCACCACCCCTTTGTTTTTCATTGAACTTGCGGGCATACACAATCCTTATCCATGCTTATGAAATAAGATTGGTACACCATATTGGGTATTGCAAGGTAACGAACTGATTTAACGTGTTTTTCAAGATAAATATGACACAGGTCTTTTTAGACAAATCTGTGACGATATCTGTACCTTATAAACGCTCCTTACAAACAATTGTCGTAATCCGTTATTGCCTGCTTTAACTTTGAAAAGTCTGAGTTACACAAATATGGTTTCAGTGCTTCAAACTTCTCTTCTGGCCACTCGTATATTTTGAATGAAATGAGCTCATCAATAACGGACTCATCAAAGCGGTATTTGACGACTTTAGCTGGGGAACCACCGACAATGCTGTAGGGAGCGACGTCTTTAGTCACCACACTATTCGCTGCAACTACGGCGCCTTCGCCAATCGTCACGCCGGGCATCACCATCGCTCGCATGCCTAACCACACCCCATCTTCAATGTGAGTATCGCCTTTGCCGATGTAGGCGTCGTCGATGACATCCATAAATGGATACAGTGAAAACCAATCGACTCTGTGTGTATGGTTGCCGCCCATTAAAATCACAACCTCTGCGCCAATACAGACATAATCACCGATATAGAGTTCGTCAATTTCCCATCTAGGCTCCCACTGGCGGCTGACTTCGTCGCCGTGTAAATAGCGAACTACCGATTGTTCAAAGCCGTTATCCCAGCAATCGCTGTAATAACTGTGTTGACCTTTTACGTGAATATTGGGGTTGGTTACGACTTCATGCAGCAACTCGAATTTGGACCAATGCTTCTTTTGCATTTTTACCTCTGAATGATCTATTTAGTTTTATTCGTTTCAATATCAAAGTGTTCGACGATGCAAATCCAAGGTGCGCGAACTAACGCCCTATCAACACAGGGTTCACTGGGATGAATAGTGAGTATCACGCTTAAATCATAGCAAAGTCGCTAAAACTAAAGAGTCGTCAGTGGATTCGAGGTTGCTTAAGAAGAGGAAGTAATTTCACAGTTTGCTCAGTTTGTTATCGATAACTTGGTTGGATAATTTACAGGCATAGTGTATCTGTTTAATCGCGCCAATTTGACAGGAAGATGTGATTAATAAGGTTTCAAATTTCGTTTCATAGAATACGGAATGAATAGAGCCTGCGCGATTACACAGGCTCAAACTTAGACTCGGCTATAAACTTCGGCTCTCGCTTGAAGCTGGGTTCAGCGACTACATGCGAGCAAGCTGTACTTTTCTGTCTTTATTCACCACGCAGAAGTTACCGCGCTTAGTGCGACACTTAGAGCATCGTTCGCATTCAACAGGGCTTCTATCCCCTTCCTTCCAACGCTTAACTAAATGCGGTTCAGAAAGCAGCGGTCTTGAAAGCGCGAAGTATTCAATGCCAGTGTTGTTTGCAATCGCTTCGATAGCATCAAAATCTGTCAGGCCACCAACCGTGATCACAGGGATATTAACGTCTTGGCTGATCGCGTGACCATACTCATGGAAGTAGCCTTCAGCTTGAATGGTAAAACCATCGTGTGACTCGCCAATCATAGTGTCTGCTTTGCCATGAATATTACCTGACACTACAATTCCATCCACGCCCACTTGTTCAAGCTTTTTACACACAATACGTGTTTCGTCGAAGGTCACACCGCCTTCAAAAAACTCCGAAGCTGTAAGCTTAACTAAGATAGGGAAATCATCTCCAACCAACTTACGCGTCGCGATATAGATCTCTAACAAGAATCTCATGCGGTTTTCTAAGCTACCGCCGTACTCATCTTCACGTTGGTTGTAATAAGGGCTTAAGAACTGGTTAATCAGATAAGTGTGAGCGGCATGAATTTCAACGCCATCAAAACCTGACTTCTGAGCTCTCAAAGACGCTTGAGCAAACGCATCAACAATGTAGTCGATCTCGTCTTTGGTCATCGCTTTGCCTAGTGTTTGAGTTCCTTTTTCTGGAACCTCACTTGGTGCGTAGATCACTCGTTCGCCAAGATCATGCGTGGTTTTTGTGCCACCATAAGCCAATTGCATGACGATTTTAGAGTCGTTGTCATGAACAAGTTGAGTCAGCTTTTGATACTCTTCAATGAATGAGTCGTTATACATCCCCATCATGCCCGCATTCGGCTTTTCTTCTTCAACGATGTTCGCGTAACCCGTCACGATCAGGCCAACTTCACCTTGAGCCAACTCTTCATAGATAGCGTACAGTTTATCTGTCATATGCCCATCTTCGGTGGCCATATTTTCCCACGTTGCACTTCTCATGAAGCGGTTCTTTAGTGTCATCTTGCCAATGTGGGTTTCTGTAAACAAAGTGCTCAAGTGTCTTCCTCTCAAAATCGTATTACGCGAGTTACCCATTAAGCATGGGCACTGATTCAGGCGGATACTACAGAGAATAAGACAGGGAAAACTTAATCTAGATTAAGAGAGCGGCACTCTCATATGGAAAAAGGCAGAAAGAGACAGCAAAAGATGAGAAAAGAGAAATTAGAGGAAACAAAGGAAGTAAACAGAAGCCACTTAGTTTCACTAAACGGCTTCACAAATTTATAGGCTTATAGCTTGAAGACTTTATTAAAATCAGACTTAACAGCGTTATCCATATTTAACCGTAGGATCAACACACTGATAGATCTGCCCAATGCTCGCTTCATTGGTAAAGAAGGCTTCGATAAGGCGCGCCACTTCTTGTCTGTAAATCACACCATGAACTTCGACCTGTTGGGACAGCTCACCATTGCCAGTTACCTCGCCGTCTATCAAGCCACCCGGACGTAAGATGGTGTAATCCAGAGAGCTCGAGGCTAACCAAGCTTCAGCCAACGACTTTTCACGAACTGCTGCGCCAAACCCTTTTCTAGATCGCTCCGACAAATACTGCCAAGAGTCACCACAACCCAACGACGTTACCAGTATAAATCGAGCGATGCCATTGGCTTCAAGCGCATCTGTTAGATGTCTGTGTCCAATGTAATCAACAGGAATGTCAGCTCTGAAGCTGCCCATGCTAGAAACGACAAGTGCAGATTTAGGTAACTGAGCGACCACAGATTCAACTTGTTCTTTATCGGTAGCATCACAGCGTAGTGTGGTGATACCAAGTTCAGCTAAACGCGTGTTCTTCTCTGGGTTTCTCGCAACGGCTATCACTTGATAATCTTGTTTGTGAAAATGCTCAACGATTGCAGCGCCTAGCCCACTTCCTGCTCCCCATACAACGACCGTACTCATAAAAAACCTCATAATATTCATGTTGTAGTGATACTAACCAGACAATCTAAACCGTTCCTTTATCGAGATCAATAAATGAGAATAAGTCTCAATATTATTTTTAAGTTTTTGCTGGTTCTCACTAATCTACTCAAAAGCACGACCATGTATCATAATTAGACATTGGTTAATTGAATTGCCCCAACATGTCTACTAAAGTAATTTTAATACAATGACTTAGTCTCGGTGGTTATGAAAAAAGAACGCATTCAATATTCTTTCGACGTGTGGTTGTTTATTCCTGATGAAGACAAACTCATCATGAACGAAGAAGACGTGATTATCGACAATCGCTTGTCTAAGCTACTCAACTTTTTCTGCCAAAATCCTAAGATCGTATTCTCACGAGATGAGCTCATTAATGAAGTCTGGAATGGCTCAATCTTGACGGATCAGGTGATCACGCAAGCCATTTTTGAACTGCGAAAAATACTCAAAGCGGCTGAACGACACTCCATGGGACACATCATCACCGTGCCCAAACGCGGTTATAAATTGGATGTTGATGTCCACAAAACCATCTTGGTGCCTGCTAGCGTCACGACAAATACCGTGTCCGTTGCAGATGTAGAGCCCTCTCCTTCAATTCAGTCAGAAGCACCAGATACGTCGCCAGTTTTGGATGAGGATAAAAACCAACAAATCGAACCCAAAGAGAGTTCAGTCGAACCCACCTCAGAACAACCTGCTTCGCAAGAACCTACTAAGCCTGTTGATTCAAAACCTAGCAATTCGAGCCATGTCCATTCAAGCCATACCGATTCGAGTACAGTTCTGCCCATTCAACAATCCCCTGTAAATAAAACGGCTAACGACAAACAAGCGCCTATTGCAGCAAATCAACCTAAAAAAAGACCGTCGCGTACAGTGATGCTCGGGGGCGTTTTAGTTATCGCGCTTGGACTTATTTGGTGGATGTTAAAACCGACCAGCTCTACATCAAACGACTCGAATTTAAGTGGTTTAAATACCGCAGCTAATGAATCAAACCAACCACTCGCTGACTCAAATCAGTTAACGAAACAAAGTCGCTCTAACCAGACGACAAGCAGTCAAAATGTAGATGCCCATAAAGCACACGAATCTGTTCACTACTTGTCTTTAGAACCTAGATATATCTACGTAAGTATCGATGACAACTTGAAGACGGATGCCTTTAAGCGTGGGATTATCCATAAATTAATGAGCTACTTGACCACCTATCGCGATTTTCGTGTCGTAGTCGATGAAACCTTGGTGCCGAATTCAGCCAATGTGATCAGTTTCAAGAGTGAAATCGATGGTGACAGAGAATACCTTGATATCACCTACTTCAACCGAATTTCTAACTTCAGACACCTAGGTCGAGATTACCTGATTGACCCAGCTTCACTCCACACGACCATGCGTTCAATGCTCGATGACCTATTGGATTCATTTAATATGGATATTCAAAAATCGATATTGAAGCAGCAAATATCCGAGTTACCCAAACAAGAAGAAGCCTTAAAACTTACCCTTGAAGCGCTCGGGCTCACCTTCATGACGTTAGACAGAACCGACACCTTATCTAAGATAGCCCAAGCCAATGAGCTAGAACCCGACAACCATTTTGTTATGTCGAGTCGCTACATGTATGAGCTTGCTGATATTTTTATATTGAGATCGAAACATAAGAATAAGCAGGTTGAAGCGCTCAATAAGAAATTTAAAAAGCAGTTATTAAATGCTCAGAACAATGCTAACTCCTACCGAGTCTATGACGCGTTAGCAGCCTACTTCCTCACTGAAGATGATCCAGACCAAGCCGATTACTACCTGAACTTGATACCGAGAAATGAATACAGTGTTATGTCCATGATTATATTGGCAAAAATTGAAGAGTCTCAAGGCAACCCTTCAATGGCAGAAGAATACTACTATGAAGCGATATTGGAATCTGGTCACTCTGTGGTTTTGAAAGTCGCCCAAACCATGTTTTTCAAAAGTAACGTCACCGAGATTGAATCCAAATTGGGTATCAACCAATGATTAATAAGGCAAACACACCGCTTACTCAGGCGGTGTGTTTTTCTGTTATCCCTGAAATAAGTAATCGTTAATCGCTAAATCTTTGATAAAAAGCGATAACCGCTACAACGCATTGGTTAGCAGAATACCCACACCAATTCTTTCACTGTTGTAGTCATAATCAATCAAGCTTTCTCCATAGCCTTTGTAGTACTGGACATACCCTTGAAGCCGGCCATAAAGAGGAAAGCTGAGTGATGTCTGTATTCCGCCATAACCGGTTTGAAAGTTATAACGACCCAATGCTGAAACCTCGAAACCATCCCATTTGTAGGCGCCAGACAATTCGTAGTGACCGAGATAATCTTGAATATCAGGGTTGTCATCGCTACTGCTCGATTCTGGGATTCGGTACCAAGGCTGGAAGTAAATCGCAAAATCATCTTCGGTATACCCTAGCCCAACATAAGCGCGGTTCCAGCTGCGACTAAGCTCTGCCGTTCGTCCATTAGATTCATGCTCTAAACCTAAGCGCGAGAACCAAACACCATCAGCTGACTCGATATTCAAAGGTGTTTCATAGAAGAGTTCTGGGCGATAGTTGGTCTCTCTAAACGGTGCCGAGATATCAGAAGAGTACGCCTGCCAAAATGATTTGAGCGTAAAACCAAAATAGATTTTGTCTGCTTGATTAAACACGCCATCATCGACCACCGGAATTTTTAAACTTAACTGCAGTTTGATCTCTTCATCACTGAGGTCATCCGCTTTACCTCCGAATCGTTCATCCCCATAGGGCTGTGTATTCACGTTAGTCATGTGAGTCACTGGCAAAATGTAGTTCAAACGATAAGGCGTTATAACAAACGGGTTATCTTCGGTTGTGTACTCCATCTTCAATCGCGGGACTTTAGACTCAAGTGCACTTTCGCTGATTGAGTCTAAACCGTCTTCGCTGGTTTCACCCGAAAACTTATTCTCGGGTGTTTTGTTTGATATAATAGCTTCTTGGGATGCGCATTGCTGCTTTAACCACTCAATACTTTGTTGATTGGTCGCTTTGGTCAATGAAGACAAGATACATTGCTCATAGCCCGCTCGTTCATCAGCACCGCTAGTATTAGCATACGCTGAAGCATTCACAACGAGGCCGATAGCCAGTAGAGCAAGCGTGTTTTTGTGTCTAGCTAGACTTTCACCAATCCCGATGCGTTTACTAGCGCTGTTCTGTTTACGAGCTTGCATCACACTACCCTTGTTTTTTATCGAGATAAGTCACTTCAAAAGCAAAGTCGACTGCTTGTTGGGTAATTTGCTCAAGGTTTTTATCGAGCATATCTATGGTGATTTCTGATTTGTCGTTCTCAAGTACGCCATTATCGTTAACAACGAAAATACGGCGACCAATGAGCTGCGATGAATCATGATCTTTCAAATCCACACTCGCCAATATACGAATCGAACGGTCACGAGTACCTGCCGCATATTTAATGGCGCCGATAACAGAGCCCACAGGGATAAACTCAGTCACACGCATGTCTTCTGGAATATCATTGATGTCATAGAGCATCACGCTTATATCGAGTTCCTTATTGTCCAACAATACGTTCTTGTAGCCCTGTAATTTAGTCGCGAGCTTCTCGTCCATTTTCTTGTGGAGCTGTGTTTTGAATTGAGACTGAACCAGCTTTGATACTCGCTTGTCAATCCCCGAACTTTTTATGCCAACGGTCGTAAATTCAAACTCATTGAAGTGAAGTGAACGGCTGTCTTTGGCTATCCACGATACCCCTTTCATGTCGTCATCAAACTGACTATCAATGAAGTAGTGGTTTGAGTCGACGCTCTGTATTTCTTCTTTATCTGGCATGTTGCTTGAACAGCCAGCAGTGAATAAAACGATCAATGGGAATAAGTAATGTAGTTTCATGTGAACCTCTAATTTTCTAAATTTTGAGTGCACGAATCCCTAAGCGATAAGGCTCATAAATTGGGATTCGTGTTGATTAAGCTTCTATGTGTATCGGCCGACCAAAATAACCAGCCAGATAACGGACTAAACTTCTTGCTCTTGCCCGCGGTGATCCGCAGCCAAGTAGGTGTATATCGTTGGTACAACGAACAGGGTGAATAATGTACCCACCGACATACCCACCGTGATGACTAAACCAATCGAGAAACGGCTTTGAGCACCGGCTCCGCTTGCAATCAGGAGCGGTACAACACCGACAACCATGGCTGCTGTGGTCATCAATACTGGTCTCATTCGAACAGTCGCAGAACGAATAGCTGCTTCACGTCGGCTGCATTTCAATTCCTGTTGCATTTGGTTGGCAAACTCCACAATCAAAATACCGTGCTTACTGATCAAGCCTATCAAGGTCACCAGCCCCACTTCGGTGTATATGTTGAGCGTATCAATACCCAAATACAGTGGCATTAAGGCACCAAAGATAGACAGTGGCACACTGGTTAATACCACTAGTGGATCTCGTAAGCTTTCGAACTGCGCTGCCAATACCAAGTAGATGATCACAAGCGCTAGGAAGAACGTCGTAACCAGTGAAGAGCCTTCTTGTAGGAACTGTCTCAATTGGCCTGAAGTATCCGTCGTATAAGACTTAGGCAATATCTTCGCCGCCCCTTCTTCCATCACTTTATAGGCTTCCCCGATACTGATTCCCGGCATCATTTTCGCTTCAATCATGGCGCTGTTAAGCTGTTGAAATTGATCCACTTTCGATGGCTGCACTGATTGGCTAATTTCAATCAATGACGCCAGCGGTACCATCTCATTGGTGTTAGAGCGTACGTGGTAGTTCTTCAAATCATCCCAAGAGTTACGGTTCTCGTTAGGTACCTGAGTGATAACTTGGTAGCTGCGCTGATCCATCGAGAAGTAATTCACGAAGCCTTCACTGATAAAGCGAGACAACACGGTACCGATGTCTTGAGCGTTCACGTTCATCTGAGCGGCTTTATCGCGGTCGATGCGAATCTCTACCTGTGGTTTATTAAAATTCAGGTCGTTTTGTACATAGATGAATTTGCCACTCTTTTGCGCGTACTCTTTCAGTTTTTCAGCGTACTGATAGAGATCCTGATAAGAACCCGTTGGCGTTTTCAGAACCATCTGGAATGGCAGACCTTGCGGCGTACCTGGTAAATCTGGTGGAGAGAAGGTATACACCTGCAAACCCGGTAATACAGAACTCTCTTTTTCGAAACGTTGCATTACCTCTTTTGCCGTTGCTTCACGCGAATCCCAATCTTTCAAAACACCCAAGCCAAAGAACGCATTGTTGTTCATGTAACCGTTATCTAGCATGGTCATTTCGACTTCATCGTTCTTGCTGATAGAGTCAATCAGAGCCGGAGTAAAGTGGCGAATGTAATCGGTATTCGCTTGTGCAGGACCTTGTCCCATCACAATCATCACGCCTTGATCTTCTTCAGGTGCCAGTTCAGATGAAGTATTCATAAACATGAACACCAAACTGATCAGCAGCGTTCCTACCACAGGCCAAATATAAACACGGTTGTTCAACACATGTTCGAGCACTTTACGATAGCGCTCTGTTACGCCTTCAATTACCGCATCGATTTTCTTAACCAGCTTTCCATCGAGAACCGACTTATTAAGCAGTTTTGAACACATCATCGGCGTTAGCGTTAAGGCGATGAAACCCGAAATTAATACTGAACCCGCCAAAGTGAATGCGAACTCAGTAAACAGCTTACCGGTGAGTCCTCCCATGAAACCAATAGGCGCATACACTGCGGCCAATGTAATGGTCATCGCAATAACCGAGCCTGCAATTTCACGTGCACTGTCTATTGCGGCCTTAATTGGGCTGGTGCCATCTTCTAGGTGACGAAATGTGTTTTCTACAACAACGATGGCATCATCAACCACCAGCGATATCGCTAATACCATAGCAAGCAGCGTCAACAGGTTAATACTGAAACCCATGCTCAACATGAAGAACATAGAGCCAATCAATGACAAAGGAATCGTTACAAGTGGTATCAACATCGCTCGCATTGAGCCCAAAAAGGCGAAGATAACGATGACAACGATCAGCGCAGCTTCCATTAAGGTTTTCGCTACTTCATCAATTGAGGTTTCGATAAACTTAGTTGAGTCATAGATTACGTCCGCTTTAATACCGTCAGGTAGGCCTGCTTGGATCTGCGGAAGCAATTCGTAAATGCCTTCAACAACGGTTAACGGGTTCGACGTTGCCGTATTGCTGATCGCCGTTGATACGGTAGTCACACCATTAAACTCAACGTCTGAGTCATAGTTTGCTGCGCCTAGTTCAACCGTCGCCACATCTTTCAAGTGCACCAGTTGCCCGTCGTGCGCTTTCAAAGACATGTTCTTGAAATCGTCTACTGAACTTGAATCGGTATGAGCGTTAATATCAACTTCGATATAAGGGTTTTGCAACTTGCCCGCCGCACTCACAATGTTATTTGCACGAAGCGCGTTTTGAACATCTTCAGCCGTCAAACCATATGAAGCCAGTCTTTGAGGGTTCAGCCAAATTCGCATTGCAAAATCTTCTTGCCCCAACATGTCGACCTTTGACACCCCCTCAACAGTAGAAAAAGTCGGCTTAACCACACGGCTCACATAGTCCGAGACTTGCTCCGTCTTCAATGTGTCACTCGAAAATGAAACATATAAGATCGGAGATTGAGACGTCGATTTAAGAATACTTGGATCCAATACGCCCGATGGCAGCTTATATTTTACTTGCTGCACGAGGGACAAAATCTCAGTCAAAGCACTATCCGATGGATACCCGAGCTTCAAATAAACCGTAATAACCGACTTACCCAGAGCACTATCCGATGTCATGTAATCAATGCCCGCTGTTTGGGCAATTTCTGCCTGCAGTGGCTGCGTCACGTACCCTTGAACGCTGGATGCACTGGCACCTGGATAACTCGTTGTAATGGTAATAACGCCCGTTTCAATTTCTGGATATTGACGCACTTGCAGTGATGTAAAGGCTTTAAGACCTAGCACCAACAGTACAAGGCTTAATACCGTAGCCAAAACTGGACGTTTGATAAATACATCAGTAAATGTCATGGGAGTTTCCTAGTTACTTTGCTTAGTGCTTTTGTCAGTGATCAGCGGATGTTGGTTGTTAACCAGAACCCATCCACCATTCTTAAGTTGGTGTTGGTTTGAAGTCACAACCACATCTCCTGCTTTCAAGCCCGAAACCACACCAACATAGCCACCTTGTTTAGGGCCGACTTCGACAGTGCGTTGCACAACCTTGTATTCATAGAAGGGTGATGCATCTTTGCTTGTGTGTTCGCTGGCCTTTTTGGTCGACGTATCCAACACAAACACGGTATTCCCGTATAAGGTGTAACTGATCGCAACAGAAGGCACCGCCACGATGGTGTCCGATTCCGATGTGATTAACGTAGCGTCGACATACATACTCGCTTCTAACGGCACAGCTTGGTTAGCCATGGCTCTCAATTCGATATTGTGCGTGTTGCTGTCTGAGCTCGGTTCAATAGCAGAAATAGTGCCGTGAAAGACTTCGTCGTTGGTTGCTTCTGAATAAAACTGTAAATCCTGCCCTACCTTCACATCGTGTAAATAAAGTTCTGGAATAGAGAAATCGACATATTGCTTTGATTTGTCTTCCAGCTCGACAATCGCTGTGCTTGAATTAATAAAATCACCCACATCGATATTGCGAATCCCAACACTGCCAGAAAATGGCGCTTTCACTTTCATGTAGTCAATTTGCGTAGCAATATATTCGAGCTTTGCACCTTCAGCATTAAATTGAGCTTGTAGCTTATCAACCGAATTTTTTGAAACGCTGTTATTTCTAAGGAGCAATTTATTTCTCATCAATTCAACTCTTGCCAATTCAACTTTGGATTGCTGGCTCTTATAGTTGGACTTCAATAACGCATCATCCAATTTAACAAGAACATCCCCCTTGTTTACTTGCTGACCTGAAGTGAAGAGAATTTCTTTTACTTGGCCTGACATTTGGCTCGTCACATCAATAGATTGATTAGAGTGAATGTTACCAATGACTTTCAAGCTTTTATCCCAAGTATCTTGATTTACTTTTTCCGTTGTTACAGATATAGCTGGCAATTTAAAATTAGCGACCTTCTCTTTGATCATTTCACCTTTTACATAATGAAAGCCAAATACAAAAGACAGTAATATAAAAAGAGCTGACCCAACAATAACGCCTTTATACTTACTCATGTGTTCACCTTGTTTTTTAAGTCTGGTCATTCTATCTATCGACACTGCCAATAAATCAAAATCATATAACATCCACCACATCTTATATAAAATAAAAATAAAACCATCTAAATCAACAACTTACATAAAAACCACCAATCGACACTCAATTTTTGTTTTATTGCTATTTTATTTGAAAATGATTTATCTATTTTCTCGATCGATATAATTCTCATCGTTCCTTAAACAATTAAACGAGTTAACTATGTCGAATCAAATTAATCACACTAAAGTCGCTATTAAAGAAAAAATGAAACGTATATATGGAGAAGATGTTGTCCATAAGCACAATAAAGACCATTTAGAATATAGAGAGCATCAACCCTCTCATTCTGGTCAACATGGTGGCGACCCAGAAGGTCATAAGCATTTAGTCAACCACCATTCTGATGGTCATCATAATAAGCATCACAAAGATAAAATGCATGACCACAAAAAGTCATCACGACTGCATCATAAAAAGTAGAAACCTGGCTTAATTCCAGATCATTAAAAATAAGCATTAGATCAATTCATCAACCAAATATGGATTAATGCTTAATCAAACGTTAAACCAAATTAAAAAATGAAATAGCGAGTCAATGGCGATGCTATTTCATTCAAGGATTACTATGTCATTTATTATTGAACAACTTAGAGACTATCCATTTATAGCGCTCTTTTTATCACTCGGTCTCGGTTACTTAATCGGTAAAATTAAAATCGGTAAGTTTGAATTAGGTGGAATCGCAGGTTCACTGCTTGTTGCTGTAGCACTTGGTCAGATCGGTGGTATCGCGATTTCAAATGAAGTGAAAAGCATCTTCTTTGCTTTATTTATTTTTATGGTGGGTTACAACGGTGGACCACAATTCTTCTCGTCATTCCGCCTCTCTTCACTCACACGCTTATTCGCTTCGTTTGTGATGACGCTTGTAGGATTAATCACAGTTGTGTTGCTCTCTAAATGGGCAGGACTAGATAAAGGTTTAGCGGCGGGCCTTGCGGCTGGTGGCTTAACACAATCGGCAATCATAGGTACTGCAGGTAATGCTATCGATCAGCTGAACCTAGCACCCGATGTCACCTCAACACTTAAAACAAATGTTGCTGTGGGTTATTCAATCACCTACATCTTCGGCTCTCTTGGTCCGATTCTAATGATGTCACTCATTCCAATGGTAATGGGTTGGAACATAACCAAAGAAGCGAAGAAGCTTGCGGAAAAAATGGGCGCAGGCAGCAAGCAGCTGAACGAGGGTGAATTCTCTGCATTGAATCGCGTATCTTCTCGTGCTTATCAAGTGACCGCGAACTCTATGTTTGTTGGAAAAAGTGTTGTCGAGTTAGAAGAAGCATTCGATGCCGACCTCACTATTGAAGCGATCTACCGCTCACAGAAAGACACAGAATCAACGTTAGATTTGGCGAAGAACCCTATTTTAGCGGCGGATGACAAAGTTTACCTAACTGGTCTGACTCAAGCATTTCCTAAAGTGACCTCGCTGGGTATCGAACTCGGTGAATTTAGTGAAGAAAGCAATGTTGTCCAAACACAACAGAAGGTCGTACTCACGAATAAGAAACTAGCGGGTATTACGCTACGTAAGCTTCACGATGAAACGAACGCACGTATTCGTCGTGGTGTTTATATCACTCAGCTATCACGCATGGGTCATGATATTTCGACATTGCCAGAAACTGAACTTCACATTGGTGACGAAATCACCTTAGTTGGACAAAAAGAAGACATAGCTAAAGTCATCAAAAAAATTGGCTACAACAGCCCACTGCCTAGTGTTACTGACTTCGTAACAATGTCTTTCGGCATGGTGCTTGGCTATCTGATTGGCGAGATTGGTTTCACTATCGGTGGTTCTCATATCGCTCTAGGTTCAGGTTTAGGTTGTCTGGTTTCCGGCCTACTTGTGGGCTACCTAAGAATGCGTACACCTCGTTTAGGCAGTGTTAACCACGGCGCAGCCAACTTTATGCAGACATTCGGCCTTGCAGTATTTGTTGCGGTTGTTGGTATTAATGCAGGCGCTCCAGCGCTGACGGCAATCAAAGAGAATGGCGTAACGCTTTTACTGCTAGGTGTGTTGGTCACTCTAATTCCTCAAGTACTGACGTTCCTATTCAACTACTACGTACTCAAAATCAAAAACCCAGTAGAAGCGCTAGCGGTTATCGCGGGTAGCCGCAGTGCAAACCCTGCATTCGCATCGCTACTAGAAAAAACACAAAACAGCACACCAGTACCGAGTTTCACGATGACTTATGCGGTTGCCAATATCTTCCTCACCTTATGGGGTCCGATCATCATCAACCTAATTACCAAAATCTCGTAATCAACACCGAATCAGCCAATTGATGATTCAACTTATTCATTAACGATTTAACACAGTAGCTAGCCAAGCAGGCTAGCTGCTCAAAGAAATTAACTTACTTATATATCCAACAAACTTGGATCTTAAACAAATTTAAAGAGAAACGACTATGAAACGCACAGATGAAAAACGCCTAGAAACACTAAGCCCATTCGAAGTAAAAAACACACTGATCGACCTTGCTCAGCATTCACATGAGAAAACCATGATCAACGCTGGTCGTGGTAACCCAAACTGGGTCGCGACAGCGCCACGTGAAGCCTTTTTCCAATTAGGTATGTTTGCACTAGAAGAATCAAAATCGAATTTCTCAGGGTATGAAGGCTTTGGTGGAATGGGAGTTCAACAAGATATTAGCCTGCGCTTTCTTCAGTTTTGTGAAAAATACGAAGACCAAGAAGGTGTGCAATTCCTCATTGAAGCCTTCCAGTTTATTACGGATCAATATCAGGTAGACGGTGATGCGCTTATTTATGAATGGGTTGAGGGGATTCTAGGTAACAACTACCCAGTGCCTGATCGCATGCTCAAATATTCGGAACTCATTGCTCGTAAATACATTGAGCAAGAAATGGCGGGGTCGCAGCCATTACCTGCTGGGAAGTTTGACCTATTTGCTGTTGAGGGTGGCACAGCGGCCATGGTTTACATCTTTAACACGCTAAAGAGCAATCGACTATTGAACCCTGGTGACACCATCGCGATTGGTGCGCCGATTTTTACTCCGTACATTGAAATGCCTGAGTTAGAAGATTACGCGCTCAACAAAGTAGAAATCATGGCGGATGAAGCGTCTGCATGGCAAATTCCGGATTCTGAGTTAGAAAAGCTGAACGATCCAAGTGTTAAAGCTTTCTTTCTCGTTAACCCAAGCAACCCAGCTTCGGTTCGATTAAGCGATGAGACACTCTATAAGATTGCCGAGGTTGCTAACCGTCGTCCTGATCTCATCCTTCTTACAGATGATGTTTATGGCACTTTCGCTGATAACTTCACATCACTGGCAATGCTGGCTCCGAAGAACACTATTTTGGTGTATTCGTACTCTAAGTACTTTGGTGCTACAGGCTGGCGTTTAGGAGTGATTGGCGTACACGAAGACAATAATTTCGACCGCATGATTCGAGATCTTCCAGAAGACACTCGAAGCACGTTAACCCAGCGATACCAAGGCATTGCACTTGAGCCAAGTAAGATTAAGTTCATTGATCGTTTGGTGGCAGACAGCCGTGCAGTGGCATTGAACCATACTGCCGGTCTTTCAACACCTCAGCAGATCCAAATGACCATGTTCTCGCTGCTGTCTTTGATGAAGGATGGCGAAGAGTACAAACGACTCGCAAAACAAATTGTGCGTCGTCGCTACCACACTCTGATGCAGAAGAACTTAGCCGCGCCAATCGTTGCTGAAGGCGATCAAACCGGTGCATTCTATTACGTGGAGATTGATCTAAAAGAGATTGCTCAAACGATTCACAGCAACGATTTCTTCGCATGGTTAGAAGAAACGTATGAGCCGCTGGATTTCTTGGTTCGCCTTGCAGAAGAACATGGCGTGATTGTGATGCCGGGTGCGGGTTTTGATGCGCCAACGTGGTCTCTGCGTGTGTCTCTCGCGAACCTAGAAGAAGCTCAATACGCAAATATCACTAAAGCGATGAACGCGGTAATGCAGAGCTATGTTGAACGTTACGAAGCGGCTTGCTAACACGACCTCAACACTAGAAAGCTCATAGAAAAGCGATAAATTCTGAGTGTAGATTCACTAAATTAGTGAGCCTACACTCAGTTCTTTTTATCTAGGACGATATATGAGAATAACTATTTGAATTCATAGGTGTAAGACGCACCAACACTGTTATTTTCACCGAAATCGTCCTCAGCAAAAATAGTGAAGAAGTTGAATGATTGAGCATCACTCAACTTGTAGCTAGCACCGACGCCAGCCCAATACCCTGAATAATCATCAGAGCCCATTGAACCACCACCGAACCCCATAATAGACCATTCATCCGTAATCGTTTTTAAGCCAAACGCGCCAATGTAACCACCGTGGGTTGCACTCGGCATCAATACATAATCAGAGCCAACGTTATCATCATCGAAAACCGCTACTTCGCCATCATTATAACTGTAGCCAGCCATAGGGAAAATTTGCCAACCGAACGGCTCAATGTCGAAATAACTCAGTGGGATAAACGTACCAATACTGTAGTTGTTCTTATAAGCATCGTTGTCATACTCAGAGCGGCTAAAGTTGAAGTTCACGATACCCATAGGCAACAGCCATGAACCGCCTAATCGCCACTCTTCGCCGTCTGCATTGACACGAGCATTGATCATTCGCGCTTCATCTAAACCAATAGACCCAGAGAACTGCAAATCTTCGTTATAAGCAACGCCAGCTTTGGTTACGATTTTAGTCGGATCATCAGGGTGCTTCTCTTCAGCAAAAGCACCCATCGAACCAAGCATTGCCACTGCAACAAGTAATAGATTACGTAATGTCATTAGAAGGTCGCGCTAACGCCAACAAAGTGGATACGACCATCGAAAGAACCGTTTAGCAAATTGATATCGCTACCAGCAAGATTACGGTCCATATCAACAGAACCTAAATCTGCGTATTCGTAGAACACGTCGATTAAAATATCATCCCAATACGTTGAAGCGCCTACCGAGTAGCGGTACTGCTCGCCAACCGGAAGGTCAACCCACTGCATTGATGGATCATCTTGTGGTGAGGTCTCATAAGAGAAACCGGCTTTTAAACGCCAGTCTGAGTTAAGTTGGTAGTCAGCACCAACAGCAAACTTCCAAACATCATCCCAGTCACGCTTGATCGGAATTCCGCCTACAGGGTCACCATCAACTGATGCTCCAAAGTCTAGTACTGTCTCGTCCCACGCACTCCAACGATGGAACTGAATACTAGCGAGTAGGTCAAGTTGAGAGTTCAAAGCATAGCTCGCACTGACATCGATGATTTCAGGTAAAGCAATATCAGTTGATAATGAATTCAATACGCCTTGGTTAATAACGCCATTTACATCATTGTTAAACTCATGCTCTAACTTAGAGCGGTAACTTGCGCCCAACTTAAGTTTGTCTGTCGGTGTGTACATTACGCCAAGGTTATAACCGTATGCCCAGTCAGTATCTTGTTTAGCAGTAAGCATTGATGTCGTTTGTTGAAATGCAGCCCAACTGAATTGAACACCAGCACCTACTGACCATTGGTCATTCAGCTTATAACTGAGTGATGGGTTCACTTGCATTGCGGTGAGCGTGATATCTTCTAGAAGTGCAGCACCCGCCCAATCACTGCCGTAATCAAGGCTAGAGCCCCCGACTGCGCCAAGCGCGATACCAAGGTGTAATTTGTCTGTGACTTGATGTGCGTGGAAGGCACCAAATGAAGGCATGACTGAATGAGCTTTACCATCTTGCTTGTCGCCGTTGTCTTGATATTGCATCTCAAGATCAAACGCCATGGTATTGATAGTCGTTTTGCTTTCGCCCATATGAGACATAGTGGCAGGGTTAGTCCACATCGCCGCAGCCGAACGAGTATAAACACCGTCACCGGCACCAGTAGTACCGGCATTGGCGACAACAGCTTCTTGTAAAAACAAACCACTTGCGAAAGCATTTAAGCTTGTAAAAATTGCGGTGGCAGCTAGCGAGTAAGTAAAAGTTTTGTTCATCAGATTGCTCATTTAGCCTTAGACATTAAATTGCTCTAAGGTTACCGCAAAGCCCCATAAACAAATGGAATATCCGTTATTCCTGTACAAACGCTATTTGAACTTTCTGGCTACGTATGGACGTGGCTTGTCTCGATGAATTTCACGTTGAGCAGCAATTGCTCTGTTCTTACCTAACCCTACCTTTATCTGATACCAGGTCTCGTAGAACACTGCCATGCCAGGGCTTGACCACCAAGTCTTGTTGTAGAGTTTCTTATTAGCAGCGACGACATCTGGCGACCGATTCGCACACTCAAGTGCCAACGCATAAGCTTCAGCGTAAGGATCTTCGGCAATCTTGGTTACCAGCCCATAGTCTTTCGCTGTTTCACAGTCGATCTCTTTAGCGGTCATCGCCATTTCTAAGGTGTGGTCTTTACGCATTAACTCTCGAAATGCGATGGCGCCTCCCATGTCAGGAATCAAACCCCATTTGGCTTCCAATATCGAGAAAGTCGCGTCTGGACTGGCAATTCTAAAATCACCACCGCTGACCAATTGCAGACCGCCTCCCCAACAACGACCATGAATCGCAAAAATGACTGGGCATGGAATATCTCGCCAACCCAATGAAAAGCGTTGTGCAGCGTTAGGCAATATCGGCAACCATTTAAATAAAAGCTTCATCGCCCCAGATTTACTGGTCAAAAGAGACTTAACATCAAGCCCTGAACAAAAATCAGATCCCTCGCCCTTCACTATTACGGCACGAATCTCGGTGTTCTTTTTCAGCTGAGTCACCATGTTATTCACGCCTTGGAACATTGCCATATCAATAGCATTGAGCTTATCGGGTCGATTCAACACAACCGTCGCAATTTGGTTTTCATCGATAGAACAAGTAATACGATCGAGGTTTGGCATGGTGGCTACCTTATAAGTGGTCAGACCTTTAGATTATACATTTTATTAACATATGCCAAACTTGCACATTAAGAAGCGAGACCTGTGTTGCTTAACACCGCTCCCTTACACAAACGACATCAATAAAAAAGCAGTGATGGATCGCTCCACTCACTGCTTTTCATTCGTATCTTTTATTGCCAGTAGCTTTGATAATCAAGGACTCTCAGTTTTGGGAGAACCTATGTTCTTCGAGATTTCAATAACAAGAAGATGAAGTAGCTACCACCAATAATGGAAACTAACGTCCCTGCCGCAAGCTGCGCCGGAAACACCACCACTTGCCCTAACCAGTCTGCAAATAGCATGAGTGCAGCACCAATTAAAAACGACAAGATGATCTGTTCTTTAACCAAACGCGCACCCACCATTGCGGCGATATGCGGAGCCAACAAGCCGACAAACGCGACAGGCCCCATGGTAGTTGTCACGACCGAACACAAGATCGCAACAATACACAACAATGCCACGTAGGCGATATTGATATTCAACCCTCTGGCACTCGCGAACTGACGTCCCGTCGCAATTAAGGTCACCCAACGACTCAACAGCAAAGCAGCCCCGATAGAAGCCGTTATCACCATGGTCATAATTACTGCCGACTCAGGTTCAACACGATAGGTAGATCCTGCCAACCAAGCCAATAAGGTGTATTTTCCCTCTCCCACTCGCGTTAAAGAGAATTGCACCAAAGCTTCCAAGACTGCGGTCAGCGAAATACCGGTAAGGATCAAAATCGATGGCGCAAACTGATGCTTCTTGCCAAGTAACAGCAATAAACAAAGCGCAATCGCACTACCTAAGAAAGCAATCCAAGGGCTCAATGAGTGAATCGAATAACCCATGAATAAGCTACTGAAAATCAACGCCAGAACCGCACCGGCTGACACACCAAGAATGTCTGGGCTGGCGAGCGGGTTATAGACCAATCTTTGTAAAATCACACCCGCAACTGCTAGGCCGCCACCAGCGAATATCGCGGTTAACATTCTCGGCCAGCGAATCGACCATTCAAATGCATCTGGGATAACAAAATAGCCCATATCAGAAGATGGCTGTGACAACGTACTCAACGCCAGCAACCCGAAAATCATTGTGCCCAATAAGAAGTAAGCCACAGGTGAAATAAACTTTGGCCCTTTAGGCATCGAGAAAAACAACTGATCTTGAGCCGATAATTGCTTTCTCGCAATAATAATCAATGCAGGAGCACCAATAACTGCGGTTGCTGTCCCTGTTGGAATCATATCCAAAGACCATTGTGCCAAGAAGATCGCCAAGCTGTCAGTGACACAAAGTAATAGCGCACCTAATACACAACTCGCGATGAGTTCAGATTTCGCCTTTAGAAAACCCAATTGCCTAGCGATGTTCGGAGCAATCAAGCCGATAAAGCTGATCACGCCCACTGAGGTAATCGATACTGAAACTAACCAAACTCCAATAGCCATTAACACAAAGAAGGTTGCCCCGATGTTAAGGCCACGTGCTGCTGCCCCTTCAGTACCAATCGAAAGCAAAGTCAGAACTCGCGGAGCCAGTAAGAATATGGCAAAAATCGGCAACAGCTTAGGCTTCAGCCACAGCACTTGTTCCCAGCCATTTTGCCCTAGGTCGCCCGCTCCCCACACAAACAGATTTTGTGCGTACTGATCGTTGAGCAGAATAATCGCCGTTGCAAATGCCCCTAGCAACAAGTTGACCGCCATACCCGCCAATACAATTGGTAAGCCGCTCATGTTTTTGATGCCAACAATCGAAACAATCAGCCCCATCGCAAGCAACGCACCAACTAGGGCAAACCAAACTGAATACTGAGCGACCAACATCGGCGCAACCACATTCAGAATAACCAGACCAAGCCAAGCGCCTGATGATGTGCCTAAAGTTAACGGAGACATCATGCGATTCTGCGTCAATTGTTGAAACAAGCTGCCGATGGTGCCAAGTGTTCCGCCAACCAAGATTGCCATCACCAAGCGAGGTAAATTGACATAAGCTAACGCCATCAGCTCGAATGAATCATCGACCATTGAGTTGAATGTAGCGATGTCACTGATCTGTGAGGCTTGCTGAAGCAACTCACCAATAGGGCCAAATTCCGACTGCCCTAACCATAAATGAACAAGGGCAGCACAAAGTAGCGCAGCCCCCATCATAAAACCACTGGATTTCATTACTGCTCCGCTAGCGTCAACAACGATTGCGCCATGGCTTCTGCGTTATACAAAATCGACATAGCACCGCCGTAACTCCAACTTGCTACGACTGGGCTAAATTGACCATTGCGAACAAAGGGCATGCTCTTCCAAACCGGAGAACGGTCTAGCTTGTCTTGATACGGGAAAGGTTCAAAGTAAAGCGCAATCCCCTTTTTCACGTTCTTAAGCTCGGTCATACGCTTTTGACTGATACCCCACTGACTTGCAGGCAGATCCATCGCATTATCAAAGCCTAGTTGCTCAAGTGCATATTGTGGAATCGAGTTATCGCCGTAAATGTATACCGAAGTGGTGCTCGCAAAACGGAAGGAGGTCACTTTCGGCTTGTCGCCTGGGTACGCCTTATCTAATTCAGCTTTAAGAGCTGCGATACGCTCATCCATTGCGGCCAGCTTTTGGTTCGCTTGTTCTTCTTTGCCAAGCAGCTGGCCGATCTTCTTGAAGTTCTCGATAGCAGCCGCTGCATTGCTGTGTTGTTCGCTGTATGTTTGGTAGTAAAGCACGGGCGCAATTTCAGAAAGTCGTTCCTGAAGATCTTTCTGAGGAGAAGCGATAAGAATCACATCAGGGTTTAGCTTCTTCAAAGCAGAGAAATTAGGCTCAGTTCGAGTGCCAATGTCCGCCACGCCTTCTGGAATCGCAGGCTGAACAACCCAATCGGTATAACCTGCAATATCAGGTACCGCTACTGGTGTGACACCGAGTTCAATCACTTGTTCGGCTATGTCCCAGTTCAACGCAGCCACTCTAACAGGCTGAGCTTCAAGGGTTTTAACGCCCTCGCTGTCTTCAACTTGAAAATCCGCCATCGCATTAAACGATAAAGCGCTCGCTAATACGGTTACCACCAGCTTTGCATTCAAGCTCTTTACTTTAGAAAAATGGGAAGCTATTCGTTGTAAATTCATACTGTTGCCTACTCAATCTAAATTCTATATTTCTTCAAACGACAAAAGCAGCCCAGTGAAGGCTGCTTTAAAATTGATCATCCTAACCTAGTTAGAATTCATAGTTTACGCTTAGCTCTACAGACTGCTCAGCACCGAACCAGCAGTTCGATTGGTCGTAACACGCGTAATATTCTTCGTTGAAAATATTGTTCACCGCTAGATTCGCTGTTGCGCCAGATAGCGTATCGCTTGCTGCACCC
>NZ_JBFRRH010000004.1:108253-116754 GCF_041472995.1 Vibrio sp. 10N.261.46.A3
GCTTGCTGCACCCAAATCATAACCCACCGATAAATCAACAACTGTGTAAGAAGGAACTTTACCCTGAGTATTGCTTGCGTCCATTTGCATTTCGCCAACGTAACGAGCACCTGCACTGAATCGAGAGCCTGCTAGCATGCCGTTAAATACGTTGTAGTTAGCCCACATGTTAGCTGTGTGTTCAGGCACATAGATTGGTGTCGTACCTTCTAAACCGTTGCTAGAGTCTTCGGTAATTTCCATATCAACATACGTGTATGAAGCCGCAATATCGAAGTTTTCTGTCGCAAACCAACGTCCAGATAGCTCTGCACCTTGCGATACAACTTCACCCACTTGGATCCTTGGACCATAAACGTTTGTCGGGTCTGTCATCAACATGTCTTGCTTAACAATATGGAATAGAGAAACCGTTGCTTCTTTCGACATATCGTCAGACAGGTATTTCACACCAATCTCTGCTTGTTGTGCGTTTTCCGGATCAAACTCATTACCCGCTTTATCAACACCCGGAGCTGGCTCGAAGCTCGTCGCGTAACTTGCGAATGGCGCTAATCCATTATCAAACTGATACAAACCACCTAAACGGTAAGTAAATTGTTTATGATCGGATTCATGGGCGTAGTAATCACTCTCAGATTTGTAGTGATCAAATCGCGCACCAGCAATCAATACTAATGCATCTAAACGAACTTGATCTTGAACGTAGAAACCTAGCTGACTTGACGTCGTGTCATCTAGATATTCACCCGTCTTAGTCACATCACTACGGTCTAGTAGATCATTGTTCGGGTTCAATGGATCAAAGCTATTGAAACCACTACCATTCGCACTGTACGACGAGTAGTTAACATTGCCATCTAGGTCTTGGTAATCTAAACCAAGCAATAAGTTATGCTCTACTGAACCAACATTAACGATACCGCTCAACTGGTTATCAATAACAAAACCTTTAAAGCTCTCATCAGTAGAGTACAAGTAACGGTCTAGCTGGTTCGGCGTACTTGGATCGTAACTCACATGGTAAGTGTTCTCTTGATATAGAGATGCGTCGGTATAGCGAGCATTCTGTAAGAACGTCCAATTGTTATTGAAGTCATGGTTAATCTTATAGCCAACCATCAACACTTCACGTTCGAATTTACTCCAGTTCTTATCACCCATAGAAACAGACGGATCGCTTGCTTTCAGCACATCGAGTGGCATTGCCGAGTTGATGCCCATTGAAGGATCATTCTGGTAGTACAGATTGAAGTTGATTAATGTGTTGTCGGTTGCTTGCCAATCGACAGAAGGAGCAATTAAGTAACGCTCTTCTTCTGCATTATCAACTTGACTGTCTTGCTTGCGAGCAAGTGCGATCAAACGGTAAGAAAAATCACTGTCACCAAACTGACCTGTGGTATCAATAGACGCTTCTTGTAGATTGCGAGAGCCAGTTGCCACACCAACTTTAGTCGACGATTCCGTTTGCGGAGCTTTGGCAATCATGTTCACCATACCACCCGGTGGCATTGCGCCATAAAGCACAGAGGTAGGCCCTTTGAAGATCTCGACTTGCTGCATTGCGATCGGATCAATCTGCGGTTGTAGGTTCCAACCATTCAAGAATTGAAGTGAGAGACCATCGTAGTAGTTAACGTTGTTGGTAGCAAAACCACGGATAGAGTAAGAATCAAACATTGCTACCGAGCTACCACGGTTTTCAGTTACAACACCCGGTGCATAACGAAGGGCTTGATTCAAAGATTGAACACCTCGTTGCTCTAACTGTTCTTCATCAATGACCGTAATACCTTGAGGCGTTTCTTCTGGCTCAAGTGCCGATTTCGTTGCTGTATTACGATACGCTTTGCCCATGATTGTGACAGTTTCTACATTCGATTCTGCCGCAGTAACGGTTTCTTCCGCTAACGCTTGCGCTGAGAACGCAGTCAACAAAGCGACTGCCAATGATGAATACTTAAAACGAGTGTGAGTGGTCATAATTCCCTCGGTACCAATGCTTAATATAAATAATAATAAATCTCATTTGCATTGTATGTATCTATGAATGGGATAATTAACAATTTGGTGCAAGTTCAAAAAGAACTTGACCTATTTATAACGAAATTAGGTCAATTGATGATTAAAAATACAATTAACCCTATCAACAAGAGGGCTTTGCTTGGGAGGGAATGACGAGGATATGACTACGATTTAATAATAGGGATCCAGTACTCCATTTCTGCACTAGCGGCATGAGCTTGATAGCCAAATGGGTACACTTCAAGCTCATAACCATCAAGACCACGATAGCCGGAACTTGGCATCCAATTCAGCACAAACCAACTCAAGGTATGTCGCAGATTCTCGATAGGCCCACAGTGCTTCACCACGGCATAGGTTTGCTTGGGGATGGTCAGCACTTCTAACTTTTCAGAAATTAGACTCGGTAGTTGCGGAATTGAAACTTCGTCATGAAGCTCGACCCCTGCCCAATAATGAATGTTAGTCCCGTCGAAGCATGACTGAGTGAGATCGACAACACCAATAAACTGCAGTGCGTTGTCATCGGGCAAACTCACCTCACTTTCCAAGCGTGACCATAACTGAGGGACTTTTTGTGCAAAATCTTGGGTCAGTGAAAACAAGCCGCTGATTTCTGACGTCATGCCTTTAACAAGAAACGACTCTTTTTCGTCGATGCGAACTTCAACAAAACTCAGAGCGCCTTTCTCTTCTGCACTGACGGTTTCAGATACTTGTATCGGCTTCCTTAGCCCTACTCTTTTACCCGCTTTTCTATATTGGCTTGGGCTTGCCCCAAACATCTGCTTAAAGGAACGACTAAAACTAATTTCTGAGTTGAACCCAAGCCCGAGTGCAACATCAATGACACGCTCTTTTCCATCAAGTAGCTCTTCTGCAGCCTGACTCAGTTTTAGCTCTCTCACATAGTTAGCCACAGTAAGCCCAGTTTCAGCTTGAAACACTCTTTGCAGTTGCCAGCGAGACCAACAGCTTTGCTTAGCAATATCTTCTAGAGATAGTGCAGAACTAAGGTTCGCATGGATATAAGCCAAAACGCGGCTGATACGGTCAAATGCAGGTGTGTTCATATTCAAGCTTTCATATTCTCGGTGGTGGCTAAGGCGTGTTGACCTTTCGGGGTTGAATAAAGCTCAACACGATCTAAAACATATTGGTTTCAGCAATACTTTTATCATTTAAAAAGGCTTTGATCACTTAAAAAAGGCTAAGCCGCGTACAATTCATAAATTAACCAAAACAGCAAAAGCCCAACGTAGATGCTCCATTTTGTATGGTTATCCTTAATTAGGTTCGCTATGATAACGCAACTGATTCTCATTTAATGGTTTAAGATGCTTTCCCAGCTCCACAATATTGTCACTCGTAGGAGAGCTCCGTCTCTACATCAGAAAATTTTCGCTTACTCAAAGCAAGTTACCCCTTATTTAAGCGGAAGCTTTGGTGCTCTGCACAGTAAGAGCATTGCAATAACGAATGACGATAGCCATAAAGAGATCAAACGCGTTTACGATGGCCTCGCACAAAACCACCCTGAAGCGGGCAAAGCCTATTGGTTAACCCGAACGTGGGATCTAGTATGCTGGCAACCCATCTATGTGACCTTCATTTCCATTTATGGCCTTCACTCACTGCCGGATATTAAGAACATCGGTCAGTTTAGATATAAAGAGTTTGTCACAGGCTACCGTTTCTTTAATGGTGATCATCAACACGGTTCACCAGAAGAACTGATTCCACAGGCGGGCGAAGCTATTCTTGCGCTGACCGAGTTTTATCGCAGCCAAATCAGTGAGTGGACACGTATTCGGCCTGGGTTTACCAATCATTTATTAGCTGACCTACTGTTAGGCAGTTTGATAAAGCTTCAGCAGCACGAACCAAGCCTGACCAATGACTATATCACTGAACAAGCTAAGCTTTGGTTAGCGGCATGCCAATTGTCGGAAAGTCATTTGGACAGCCTGAAGGTTGATGCAAACTCAGGCATGCTAAAGCTAATCAGAGTCAGTTGCTGCTTAGTTTACAAATGCGAATCAGGGAAGTATTGCGACGATTGTCCAAGACACCCCGACAACAAAAAAGCAGCTAAATAACACCCTCTATTTTTAAAGGCCAATAAAGCTCGTTTTATTTCATTGAGTTGCTTTATTGGTCTAGACACAGGACTGACATGTTTCAGCTTTCAAACATCAAAATTGTTCGTGATGAACGAACCATTCTCTCAATTGAAGACCTTACGATTCCGACCAATGAACTCACCGTCGTTCTTGGCCATAATGGTTCAGGTAAATCTACACTCGTTAATTTGCTATCAGGGCAGATGTCACCGGATCATGGCAGCGTTGAACTGGGCGGCACTTTTCTTTCTTCACTAAAAAGTAAAGACTTAGCCAAGAAGATTGCGTATTTACCACAAAAGCTCCCTGCTTCTGCTGGCTTAACGGTGGAAGAACTGGTTCGTTTAGGGCGTTTTCCTTGGCGAGGCGCGTTAGGTCGTTGGAATTCAGAAGATAAGTCGATCATCCTTCAGGCAATGGAAAGAACTGGTGTTACTGAATTCTCACAAGCATTAGCGGATGACTTATCTGGTGGTGAACGTCAACGCGCGTGGGTCTCTATGTTGCTGGCTCAACAGTCACCGGTATTGATCCTTGATGAACCGACTTCTGCATTGGATGTACATCATCAGTTTCAGCTAATGGGCTTACTGTCTGAACTGAACAAAAAGGAAGATGTAGGGGTAATCGTTATTTTGCACGATCTGAACCTAGCGCTGCGTTACGCCACGCATATTGTCGCGCTCAAAAAAGGTCAGATTGCGTTTGAAGGCAGCGCGGATAAGTTACTTGATGAACAAGCACTATCGGCTTTGTATGAGTCCCCTATCCGACTGATCGATCATCCAGTTCCCGCTAAGACAGCAGCAAGCGAAAAGGTCGCCGTTGTCTGTGAATAGTTCGGATATTTAAGTCTAAGCTCTAAGCTCTAAGCTCTAAGCTCTAAGCATAAAAAGGCCATTGAAATTCATCATTTCAATGGCCTTTTCGTTTCCACTAGCCAGGCAGCTAGCTAACTAACTAAACAACTAACTGAGCTGAGACTCTCTCGCTTCTTGGCTACTGAAACCGCGCAAAATGTTAAACAGGGTAATCAATGTGAACAGCATGATGACGAGCGATAAATGCCACGCTTCCCCTAGCCCTAACTGAACCAGCCCCATACTCACCATTGAAGACACCACCATCTGCCCGCCACCAGACATCGCAGCAGCCGCGCCAGCGTTCTTCTTATAAGGCAACATCACTAACGCCTGAGCGCAAGGTAACGCAATACCATTACCAAGGATCATCAAGAACTGGCCAAGCATGAGATACAAAGGTTCGAGTGGACAGAAGAAAAGCCACAAGGCCGCAGCAACGTGTAATACAGGTGTGCATAACAGAGTTTTCTTGTTACCCAGCATAGGGCGAATGCGGTTACATAAGCTTGTTCCACCAAGCATACCTAATGCAGGAATCACCGCCCACATCGCGTATTCATCTGACGTCATACCAATCTGGTTTTGCATGATAAACGGCATCACTGATACGGTGGTGATCATCAAGCTAAAGTTAAGCCAACCGATACTCGCAAAGCTCATAAAATAACGAGAAGTGAGTAACTCTTTATATTGAGAAACCATTTTCTTCGGCGAAGGGATCGCCGAAACCTGAGTCACGGTTTCCTTAAATTTGAACGCCAATACCACCCAAGCTAAAGAGACATAGCCAAGTAGTGAGATGAACACCATGCTCCAACCGAAGTGGAAGTTAATGAATCCACCGATAACCGGCGCGATCAAAGGTGTTATAGACGCAACCATAGCAATGTAAGACATCGCGAGCGGCAAATCTGCCCCACTGAATCTGTCTCGCGTAGACGCACGGGCAAGTACAGCGCAACAACCGGTTCCTAAACCTTGCAGGAATCGCCCCATCACCATACTGGTAAATGAGTGGCTGAAGAAGATGATCATCAAGAGGCCCAGCATCGCAATCAACAAACCGCTTAGCAGTACCTTCTTACGGCCAAGAGCATCGGAAATAGGGCCATAAATAAACTGGGAAGGGCCAAAGCCTAATAAATACACACTCACCAAAAGCTGAGCTTGCTCTAGCGAGACATTAAAATCTTTTGCGATCCAAGGTAAAGAAGGAAACACCAAGCCCATACTGAGCTGGCCGATACTGATGACCAAACAAGCAAGTAAGATCGATTTAAAATCAAATCCACGACTCATCGTTTAATACGTCCATTTGAAGAAAAATCGTGCGTATCTAACTCACAACATAAAAACTGAGAAAATAGCGAAAATGCTGCTGACGAGTTGTTCATAATGCTCCGACGGGATCAAATAGAGAAAGGCACAGTAAACATACGTGAGCTTGTATAATCATACAATAGTCGTTCAACTAAATATGTGAATAGTCACTTTTCAGCAACCTCGGCTTTCCGCCTATCGGCCACAAGCGCTAGACTAACACTAGATGCTCATAATCAAGGGACTTCAATGAACACTCATCACCGTATTTTTTCATGTGCTTTGGCGCTGTTTGCCTCAGGTCCTGTAACGTCAGCCTTTGCGTGGCAGGCAGAGAAGATCACCGACGGACTCGTTATCCCTTGGGGCTTAGCTTACGTCAACGATAAGTCGATGCTAGTCACAGAAAAATCAGGCGTCATTAAACATGTCGATTTAAAAACAGGCGATCAAAACACACTGTTCAGGCTACCCAATGTATGGGCGAAAGGCCAAGGTGGATTATTGGATATTGCACTCTCCCCTTTTGAAAACGAAAAGTTCTACGTCACTTACAGTAAAGACGTCGATGGTGAAGGTGTAACAACACTGGCTTCTGCTAATTACCACAATAATGAAGTCACCAATTGGACAGACGTGTTTGTATCTAAATCCAGAACGGACACCGGACGTCACTTTGGTAGCCGTATCACCTTTGATGATAGCCACCTGTATTTTTCAATCGGCGACCGTGGTGATCGAGACAACGGCCAAGACACCATGACTCACGCCGGATCAATATTACGATTGAATGCCGATGGAAGCACACCAAGCGATAACCCATTCACGGATAACAATAAGGTGCTCAATGAGATTTGGAGCTTTGGCCATCGCAATCCACAAGGTCTTTATTACGATTCCCCGACTCAAAAGCTTTGGTCGATTGAACACGGTCCTCGCGGTGGTGATGAAATTAACCTAATAAAAGCAGGTGCCAACTATGGGTGGCCAGTCACCTCACACGGAAAAGAGTATTGGGGCCCTATCAGCGTTGGCGAATCTGAAACCAAAGATGGTATTGAAGCGCCTAAAAAAGTCTATGTCCCTTCAATCGCTCCGGGCAGCTTGATTGTTTATCAAAGTGACAAATACCCAGAGCTGAAAGGCAAACTGCTGGCTGGCGCACTAAAACTTACTCACATCAATATTGTGACAGTCAATGAACAAGGTGAGGCAATCGAGGAAGAACGCATTTTAGAGGACTTGGGCGAAAGAATAAGAGACATCGAAACTTCACCAAACGGCGACATCTTCTTCAGCACCGATAATGGCAACTTATACCGCTTGAAAAAGTAGTCTAGACTTTGTTCAAATAAAAGCATTTCACCTAAAACGACATTTATAAATATAAGCCGTTAAAAGTGGGCTCAACGCCCAGTTAGCGGCTTCAAATTTGCAAAAATGAATGCGCTAAAACAGTGCATTTACTCCAAATTCGTCATCAATTTCGACCACCTTTTTCACAAAAACTACAACAAATCACCATACAACTGTAACTCCATGATATTTAAGGAATGCAAAGTTTGACTACCCCCAAGTTTCTGCAACCTTTCCCTATGTATTCGATTGACTATCCCCTGATTTGATTTAGACTCGTTCCCGGCTAGAAAGAAAGTTCTTTGTATATAAACATTTCGTTGGATTACTAGTAACCCCGTTGTGTTGTACGCAATAGCAATAAACTTTTCCGCGCTATCAGTGCCACAATTGGCTCAAAATAAAAATTTAATTTTAGGATATCATCATGTCTAACACAGTTACTGGTACAGTAAAATGGTTCAACGAAACTAAAGGCTTCGGCTTCATTCAACAAGAAAACGGTCCAGACGTATTCGCACACTTCTCTGCTATCACTGGCGACGGTTTCAAAACTCTTGCTGAAGGCCAAAAAGTTGAGTTCGTAGTATCTCAAGGTCAAAAAGGCCCACAAGCTGACAGCATCAAAGTACTTTAATCTAGTATTTTAAAGCTTTCTAAAAATAGCCAGCCTCTGCTGGCTATTTTTTTACCCGCTATTCAGAGATTTAAGGTAATATTCCCCTTCACTATTTCTACCTAAGACACCCTCTCAATGGCTCTTAAACCGACAATCTACAAGTTTCGTATCTCGCGGATTTCAGTAGCCAGT
>NZ_JBFRRH010000005.1:0-2083 GCF_041472995.1 Vibrio sp. 10N.261.46.A3
ACGGTTCGGAGTTTTTCCCGTATGTAAGGAATAATAACGATGACAATAACAGCTGATGGTTGGGCAAACAAAGGTGGCACAAGTACAAGAAGTTGTAAGTGTGGTACTTGGAAAAAACATTGGATAAATGGCTCTGGTAAATCGTGGCCGAACGATTGCTCGAAAAAAGGCTGCACAGCTACGCCAGTATTAGGTGCTCATATATATAACAATGATGTGTCTGGAGAGAAAATCGTACCTTTTTGTGATTCATGCAATAAATTAGATGGTAAGTTTTCTTTAAATGGTGGCGTTACGCTTGTTTCTGCAAATAAGAGCAATTCATGTGAAGCATAACGATAACTTTACATGAATTGTTTCAACATAATGTTCGAAGTAAGAATCACGAGAAGGTCGCCAATGGCGGCCTTTTTTATGTTACAGGGTTATGATTTGGGTTATCTATGGCGTCTGACCTAACGTTGGCTATCCCTTAACTATGTTGGCTTCTATAATATTAGATGCGGTGGTATTATCGACAGATAGGTAACGCAGACAGGGCTAAGCAATGCCAAGAAATTACACTACTCAAGATAAGATTGACCAAGAGTTCGGTTTTCTTGTTACAGACAAAGGTAACCATGAACACTATGACAAGCTTTTACAGCAAGAGCGTAAAGATGTTCATACTCAGGTTGGCGTTGTGCTGCCTGAAAGTTATGAACTAGCACGCGTTGAACTTGATGGTGGTAACTTTGCTATTGTTTTGCTAGATCATTCAAGCGAACGTATTGCTTACTATGTAAAAGCGAGCGTATGGGAAGATGTAGCCCTTAATGCAAGTCCCGTAACTCAAGTATTGCTATGGCGTACAAACGATGTGAAGCATGAGCTTGTTACAACAGGTCTTGCTAGACAAATATTCTTTAAGTACCTACTAGAAAGCTATAACGTTGTAGCTAGTGATAGTCATCAGACCGCCGAAGGTCGCGAGTTCTGGATTCGACAGACAGGTTTTGCATTAGCTACAGGTTCACATGTCTATCGCTATCACCGCATTGAATGCGATCTAATTGAAATTACTGATCACGCTGTAATCCGTGATAACTCATGTGACCTATGGGGTGATGATGAGGATTACAGTCATGTGCTTGCTATCATTTCAAAAAAATCGATAAGTTCCAAGGTAACCTCAGAAAAAGAAGGTGGTTAGCGGTTTTTTGTGGTCTATTTAACGTAATTACACTTAGTGCGAAGTGCAGTGTTTCGATAGAACAATGATTATCTAAAGGTCGCTATAGCGGCCTTTTTTGTGTCTGGTAACAAGAAGCTTTAAGGGGAAATTGCGAAGCAAGGTATTGAGGAGTAAGATAAACGCCAGATAAAAAAAAGCCCTGAATCTTAGGTCAACTTGGCGGAAGATATAAGAAGTCAGGGCTGAATTTCTAAGGTGACTTTAACACATGAACAGACAAACACAATGCAAAGCGGCCTAGTCGGTTGAGTCTCTTTGTTTTCGGCCGTAGGCCGCTCAGGCGACAGCGTCGCCGGTTCTGGTTGTTTGTCATTGCTATCGTGGAGAGGATGAGAAAATCAGAATCATATCAGCCAGAAAAGCAGAGAAACGAGAACGAAAACAATATGAGGATTGCCGTTATGCGTGAACAGTATGATTTTCTAGCTCAGTAGCTAACCCTTATGTGAAAAAGTCAAAGAAGCAGATAACGATAAGATTAGATGAAGATGTTATTAGCTACTTCAAAGGGCTTTCAGACAAGAATGGAGTTCCTTATCAGAACTTAATGAATCTCTACTTGAAAGATTGTGCATCCAAACATAAAGAGTTGAAGATGGATTGGCAGTAGCCACTACAAATCAAATTTAGACACAAGAACGGCTCCTAATTAGGAGCCGTTCTTCGTTACGGAGTCACGCGATTGAACATAACAGGAATAATGAACACAGGGAAAGGACTCCACGGCAAGATCATTATAAATTGGAACTTTTAAGTGAAGGTGAGATCAGATCAATGAGTAATCACTTATTGTAGCGTTTAAAGTATGACCGACTCTTTTCTCCAACATTTTGAAGCCATTGAAGACCC